>NZ_JBHSPB010000010.1:0-268900 GCF_042656465.1 Streptomyces gamaensis | reverse complement strand
GGGACGGCGGACGGGGTATCAAATAGTCTGGCGTTGACTTTTGGCACGCTGTTGAGTTCTCAAGGAACGGACGCTTCCTTCGTACTCACCCTCTCGGGCTTTCCTCCGGGCGCTTCCCTTCGGTGTTTCCAACCTTACCAGATCCGATTTCCGGCCCTGGCCCCCTGCTGGAGCGGGGTTTTTGCCTTTCAGCTCTCGCTTTCCGGCTTTCCCGACTTTATCAGACGCTTTTCGGCCGACGTGAATCGACCGAGCCTTCCGATAGGGAGTCGAGGATGCTCCACCCGAATTCACATTCGTGGATTCGCGGACGGAGCGGATGTAGATCTTAAACTGCCATCGGGAAGCTGTCCAGCTCCCGGCAACCGTTCGAATCTACCTCCCCACCCAACCCGTGTCAACGGGTTCGCGGGGCGAAGAGGACAGTACCAGGCTCCATGGGCGCGGCGCACATCCGGCCGTACATCGGCCGTACATCGAGCGCACAGCACGGCCGTCGCAGCCAGCTCCGCAGCAGCAGCCCCTCGCGCCCCTCCTGCCACTGTCACACGAAGGTCGACGGAGGGCTGTCCAGGTCCTCCAGCTCGATGCCCGGGGCCGAGAGCACGACGTCGCCGGCGATGTGGAGCGTGTGCCGCTCGCCCGTCTGCAGGTCGTCGACGCGGTACTCGTCCACGGTCAAGGGGCCGTTGTCAGTGGGGTGTGCTGTCCTGTCGACCAGGGCCCAGGACTGGTCGAGGGTGCGGGGGGCCAGTACGGGGGCCGTGAAGGCGACGAGGCGCACGCGCTTGGCGCCTTCGCCGGGGGCGAGGCGCAGCATTCGGGACAGGGCCACCGCGAAGGCCGGGGAGGTGCCGGTGAAGGCGTGGGCGGGGACGTTGCCCTCCGTCGCGTGCTCGCCGGTGGGGTCCGTACGCACCCAGGTGACGCCGTCGAGGGCGCCGCCGCGGACCTGCCAGTTCCCGGCGTGGAGCTGGAGGCGGAGGGGGCGGCCCAGGGCGTCGAGGGTGAGGTCGACGGATCCGGCGGGTTCGCCGCCGGCGCCGCCGCCGCCGTCGCCGGAGGGGGTGGTCAGCTGTGAGACGTAGCGCCAGCCGGACGGCCCGGTGGCGCAGTGGAAGTGCTCTTCACCGAGGGGGGTGTGGTCGTGCGGGTCGTGCAGCGAGTAGCGGCCGCGGGGCATGGCGGAGTCCTTGGGGGCTGAACGGGACAGGCCCCCGCCGGGACGGCGGGGGCCTGCCGCCGGCCTCGGAAGGCCGGCGTGCTGGTCATCGGGGGCGCGAGCACTGCCCGCGCCATTGATGCCCTTGTTGCCAGTACTGCCCGTACTGGCAGTGGTGTCAGTAGCGGTAGTGGTCCGGCTTGTACGGGCCGTCGACCTCGACTCCAATGTAGGCGGCCTGCTCCGGGCGGAGCTTGGTGAGCTTGACGCCGAGGGAGTCCAGGTGCAGCCGGGCGACCTTCTCGTCCAGGAGCTTGGGCAGCACGTAGACGTCGGTCGGGTAGGACTCGGGCTTCGTGAACAGCTCGATCTGGGCCAGGGTCTGGTCCGAGAAGGAGTTGGACATGACGAAGGACGGGTGACCGGTCGCGTTGCCCAGGTTCAGCAGACGGCCCTCGGAGAGCACGATCAGGGTCTTGCCGTCGGGGAAGGTCCAGGTGTGGACCTGCGGCTTGATCTCGTCCTTGACGATGCCGGGGATCCGGGCGAGGCCGGCCATGTCGATCTCGTTGTCGAAGTGGCCGATGTTGCCGATGATCGCCTGGTGCTTCATCTTGGCCATGTCCGAGGCCATGATGATGTCCTTGTTGCCCGTCGTCGTGATGAAGATGTCGGCGATCTCGACGACGTCGTCCAGGGTGGTCACCTGGTAGCCGTCCATCGCCGCCTGCAGGGCGTTGATCGGGTCGATCTCGGTGACGATGACCCGGGCACCCTGGCCGCGCAGCGACTCGGCGCAGCCCTTGCCCACATCGCCGTAGCCGCAGACGACCGCGACCTTGCCGCCGATGAGGACGTCGGTGGCACGGTTGATGCCGTCGACCAGCGAGTGGCGGCAGCCGTACTTGTTGTCGAACTTCGACTTCGTCACGGCGTCGTTCACGTTGATCGCCGGGAACAGCAGGGTGCCGTTCCGCTGCATCTCGTAGAGACGGTGGACACCGGTGGTGGTCTCCTCGGTGACACCGCGGATCTCGGACGCGAGCTGGGTCCACTTCTGCGGGTTCTCGGCGAGGGTGCGGTTGAGGAGCGTGAGGATCTGCGCGTACTCCTCGCTGTCCGCGGTGGCCGGGTCCGGGGCCGAGCCGGCCTTCTCGAACTCGACGCCCTTGTGGACGAGGAGGGTGGCGTCACCACCGTCGTCGAGGATCATGTTCGGGCCGCCGGTGGGGGCGTCCGACCAGGTCAGAGCCTGCTCGGTGCACCACCAGTACTCCTCCAGCGTCTCGCCCTTCCAGGCGAAGACGGGCACGCCCTGCGGGTTCTCCGGGGTGCCGTTCGGGCCGACGGCGATGGCCGCGGCGGCGTGGTCCTGGGTGGAGAAGATGTTGCAGGACGCCCAGCGCACGCGGGCGCCGAGCGCGACGAGGGTCTCGATGAGCACGGCGGTCTGCACGGTCATGTGCAGCGAGCCGGTGATACGGGCGCCGGCCAGCGGCTGCGCCTCGGCGTACTCCTTGCGGATCGCCATCAGACCGGGCATCTCGTGCTCGGCGAGGGTGATCTCCTTGCGGCCGAAGGCCGCCAGCGACAGGTCCGCGACCTTGAAGTCCTGGCCGGTGGAGGTGGTCGACATACGGGCTGCTCCTCTGAAGGGCGAGCGAGGGTGGGTACGGCCGTGCATGCGGCCATCGCGTCCGGGACACACCGAACGCACAAGGGGACGCAGACACACTGGTCCCTGGCCGCAGCGCAGTCCGTCAGGGGCCCTCTCTCCCTCGGCCGGCCCGTCGCGCGGGCCGCCCGACCGCCATCAGCAGCGACGTCTGGCTCCCGTCGAATCTACACCGACGCCTCCGCGAACCCCAGCCCCACCGGAGGCCGATCCGACGGAACAACAGATTCCGTTCGTCCCACGGAGACTGCGTCCCGCGTGCTCGACGCTTTGCACCGCAGGTCAGGTGATGCAGGATGCGAGCACCGCGAGCGCGCGGCACGCTCCCGCGCGCGATGATTTGTGAGGAGATCCACGTGATCAGTCCAGCCGGTCCCGCCGCGGGAGCGGGGTCAACGGGCCGCGGGCTCAAGCTGGTTGCCGTGACCGCCTGTCCCACCGGAATCGCCCACACCTATATGGCGGCGGAGAAGCTGGCACAGGCCGCGCAGGCGCTCGGGCACGAGCTCAAGGTCGAGACCCAGGGCTCGATCGGGGCCGAGAACGTGCTGTCCGACAACGATGTCAGAGCGGCGGACGGCGTCATCATCGCCGCCGACAAGGACGTCGACCGCAGCCGCTTCGTCGGCAAGCGGGTGCTGACCGTGGGCGTCGCGGAGGGCATTCACCATCCGGAGCAGCTGATCGAGCGGGTGCTGGAGGCCCCGGTGTACCGGGGCGAGGGCGCGGCGGGCGGCGCGGGAGCGGGGACCGGTGCCGCGCTCGGCGCCGCGGGCGGCAAGGAGCGCGGCCCCGTCTACAAGGCGCTGATGAACGGCGTCTCGTACATGATTCCGTTCGTGGTGGTCGGCGGGCTGCTGATCGCCGTCTCGATCGCGCTCGGGGGGCACACGACAGACCGGGGCATCGCCTTCGACAGCGCGTTCTGGCGGCATGTCAACGAGATCGGCACGATCGGCTTCACGCTGATGATCCCCGTGCTGTCCGGCTATATCGCCTACGCCATCGGGGACCGGCCCGCGCTCGTTCCCGGGATGGTCGGCGGCTGGATCGCGGGCCACGGGGAGTACTACGACTCGAAGTCGGGTGCCGGTTTCATCGGCGCGATCGTCACGGGCTTCCTCGCCGGCTGGCTGGTGCAGTGGATCAAGAAGGTCAGGGTCCCCCGGTTCGTCCAGCCGATCATGCCGATCATCGTGATCCCGATCGTGGCGTCCTCGGCGCTCGGACTGTTCTTCATCTATGTCATCGGGCGGCCGATCTCCTGGGTGTTCGAGCATTTGACGAGCGTCCTGAGCGGGATGACCGGGGCGAGCGCGGCACTCCTCGGCGTGCTGCTCGGCCTGATGATCGCGTTCGACATGGGTGGTCCGGTCAACAAGACGGCCTTCCTCTTCGGGGCCGGGCTGGTCTCCAAGAACCCCGAGATCATGGGGATGTGCGCGGCGGCGATCCCGGTGCCGCCGCTGGGCCAGGGGCTCGCGACGGTGCTGCGGCGCGGCTTGTTCGACCAGCAGGAGCGGGAGACGGGGCTGGCGGCGCTGTTCATGGGCTGCTTCGGCATCACCGAGGGGGCGATCCCGTTCGCCGCGGCCCGGCCCGCGCGGGTGATTCCGGCGAACATGCTCGGCGGTGCGGTGGCCGGTGCCATCGCGGGGCTGGCGGCGGTCACGGACCATGTGCCGCACGGCGGTCCGGTCGTGGCGGCGCTGGGCGCGGTGGGCGGCGTGCCGATGTTCCTGGTCGCCGTCGTGATGGGCGCGGTGGTGACCGCGCTGGCGACGGTCACGCTGATGTCGCTGCGGCCCGCCGGGGTCGCGGCCGTGGGCGCGGTCTCCCCGGCGGCGGCGCCGGCGGCGGTCGTCCCCGAGGCCGCCGCGCCCGCCGCCGCGGCTCCGAGGGAGGGCGGCCCCGAGGTGCTGTCCGGGTATCTCACCGAGCGGACCGTACGGCCGTCCCTCGCGGCCGGGACGAAGGAGGCGGCGATCCGGGAGATGGCCGCGCTCCTCGCCGCCGGCGGCGCGGTGCGGGACGTGGACGGTCTGGTCGCCGCGGCCCTGGCGCGGGAGAAGCTCGGCACCACGGGGCTGGGTGAGGAGATCGCCGTCCCGCACGCCAAGACGGACGCGGTCACGGCGCCCGTGGTGGGCTTCGCCCGGTCCGCCGAGGGCATCGAGTGGGGTGCGCTGGACGGGACGAAGGCCCGGCTGGTGTTCATGATCTCGGTGCCGGAGGCGGCCGCCGGGGACGAGCACTTGAGGATCCTGGCCCTGCTCTCGCGGAAGCTGATGGACCCGGGCTTCCGCGAGCGGCTGCTGACGGCACCGGACACGGCGGAGATCATGCGCGTGCTGGGCGAGATCGAATAGGGCCCGGCTGCCCCTGTGTTCACCTGTACGCGGGCCATGGCCCGCGTACAGGTGAACATGGCCGTCTCAGACCCCGACCGTCGCCCGGAAGACCGTGCCGTCCCCGGCGAGTTCGACGTGCTCGTCGGCCCGTACGAAGGCCGACTCGCCGCGCGCGAGCGGCAGTTCGGCGCCGTCGGCGGCGCGCAGGACGGCGCTTCCGGCGGTGCACAGGAGGATCTGCGGGGCTCCGGAGGGCAGCGCGGTGCCGCCGGCGGAGGGCGCGAGGACGTAGCGGGAGAGCCGGAACTCGTCGACGGGGGCGTCGTAGACCTCCTCGCCGCCGGGGTCGGCCTCGGGGCGCAGGACGGCGGGGGCGCTGCTCTCGAAGCGGACGACGCGCAGCAGTTCGGGGATGTCGACGTGCTTGGGGGTCAGT
This sequence comes from Streptomyces gamaensis, assembly GCF_042656465.1. Taxonomy (NCBI): domain Bacteria; kingdom Bacillati; phylum Actinomycetota; class Actinomycetes; order Kitasatosporales; family Streptomycetaceae; genus Streptomyces; species Streptomyces gamaensis. The sequence continues at coordinate 263,276 of NZ_JBHSPB010000010.1, read as the reverse complement.
CCGCAGCGCAGCACGTTGTCGGAGTTGGCCATGATCTCGACGCCGAGCCCGCCGAGGTAGGCGTGCGGGACGCCCGCGCCGAGGTAGAGGGCCTCGCCGGGTTGGAGGCGCACATGGTTGAGGAGCAGGGCGGCGACGACGCCGGGGTCGCCCGGGTAGTGCTCGGCGAGGGAGGCGCAGGCGGCGTACGCGGCGCGGTACGGGCCGTCCTGTGCGGCGAGGCGTTCCGCGGCGGCCGCGGTCTCGCCCACGGTGTCGGCCATGGCGGCGCGGTCGGCGCCGAGGACGGCGGTGAGGACCTCGCGCAGGGCGTCGGACTCGGGGTGGGCGTGCAGCAGGTCGGCGTACGGCTTGAGGGAGTCGACGTCGAGGGCGGCGAGCAGTTCGGCGGTGTGCAGGGGGGCGCGGAAGCCGCACAGGCCCTCGAAGGGGGTGAGGGCGCAGAGGAGTTCGGGCTTGTGTCCGGCGTCCTTGTAGTTGCGGTGGGGGGCGTCGAGGGGGATGCCCTGTGCTTCCTCGGCGGCGTGGCCGGCGGCGGCCTGCGCGCGGTCGGGGTGGACCTGGAGGGAGAGCGGGGAGGCGGCGGCCAGGAGCTTGAGCAGGAACGGCAGTTGCGGGCCGAAGCGTCGTACGGTCGCGGCGCCGAGTTCGCCCTCGGGGTCGGCGGCGATGGCGTCGGTGAGCGGCGGCGCGGAGCCGTCGGCCCGTGCGACGCGGGAGGGGGCGCCGGGGTGGGCCCCCATCCACAGCTCGGCCTGGGGTTCGCCGGTGGGGGCGGTGCCCAGGAGTTCGGGGATCGCGGTGACGGAGCCCCAGGCGTAGGGGCGCACGGGGTTGACGAGGCGGTCCATGGGGCGGTTCCTGACTGTGCGGTGCGTGCGGCGGATTCCGGTCCGCTGCCGGACGGCCGCCGCCGTGCCGCCGTTTCCGGTACGGGGCACGGTCGCCGTCCGGCAGGGGCTCTCCGGTGTGTCTAGGGGGTCGAGGCGAGCGCCAGGTAGACGGCGGCGAAATCCGTGATGGCGAGAAGTTCCGCGGCGGTCTGCAGCGGGCTGTCGGTGTCGGTGGCCTCCAGCTCGCTGACGGGGGTGTCGCGGGAGAGCGCGAGCTCACGGGCGGCGGGGGCCGGCGAGGTGATGTCGGGTGCGCGGTCGCGGAGCAGGACGACGCGGGCGTGCAGGGCTTCGGGTTCCTCGACGCGGTCGCGGAAGAAGTCCTCGGGGTCGGCTCCGGCGGCCAGGTCCCCGGCGAGCAGGGTGCCGTGCGCGGTGAGGGCCTCGGGCAGTTCGGCGCACAGGGCGGGGCGGCCGGCCAGGGCGGCGAGGACGGTGGCGAAGTGGCGGCCGGCGGCGGCGGCGAGTTCGCCCTCGGTCCAGATGAGGGGGAGGGTGTCGGCGAGTTCCGCGGCGAGGGTCTTGGCCGGGTTGCTGTAGGTGGCGGTGGCGGGTCCGCAGCGCTCGGCGACCTGGTCGAGCCGGTCCGCGAGGGCGGTGAGCGCGGCGCGGTCGGCGGCGAGCAGGCCGATGCGGTCGGCGAGGGCGAGCAGCGGGGTGAGCAGGGACCACAGGGTGCCGGGCCCGGCGGGCAGGCCGGGGCCCGCGGGGGCGGGGCCGGCGGAGCGGGCCTCGCTGGGGGAGGTGGTCAGGGGGACCGCGAGGCCGCGGGCCTGGGTGGTGGCCTCCGCGAGGGGGGTTCCGGCCGGGGTGACGCAGACGACGGAGCAGCCGTGCCGGTAGGCCTGTTCGAGGAGGAGGGCGAGTCCGGGTTCGGTGCCGTCGGGGCTGACGACGAGCAGCAGGTCGAGGGGGCCGGTCCAGCCGGGCAGGGTCCAGCGCAGGGCGCCGGGGGCGGGGGCGCAGCCGGTGGGGCGGATCAGGGCGACGGGCGCGGTGCCGCCGGCGAGGGCGGTGAGCACGTCGACGGCGCAGCCGGCGGCGGGGCCGGGGCCGGCGACGAGGACGGCGCGGGGGCGGCCGTCGGGGCGCAGGCCGTCGATGCCCGCTTCGCCGGCGTTGCGGGTGGCGGTACGGACGCGGGCGCCGGATTCGGCGGCGCCGCGCAGCAGTCCGTGGATGTCGGCGCGGGACAGGGCGTCGGGGTCATCGAGGAGCGACTCGTCGAACACCGTGGGTCAGCCTTCCGTTCGCCGTGGCGGGGGACGCCGTGCGGTTGCCCGGCCGGTGGGCGGTGGCGCTCCGGCCGGGGCGGGGTCAGGCGGGGCGCCGGGCCTCGTCCACGAGCAGAACGGGGATGCCGTCACGGATGGGGTAGGCCAGTCCGCAGTCCGGGCTCTGGCAGACCAGCTCGGCGGCGTCCCCGTCGGCGTCGGTCTCGCGCAGGGGGGCGTGGCACGCCGGGCAGGCGAGGATCTCCAGGAGGCCGGCTTCGAGCGGCATGGGGGTTCCCTTCGAAAGGTGCGTTTCCGTCCGGTCAGCCTACCGCCGTGGTGTGCCGCACCGCCCTCGGCGGCGCGGCGCTCGGGCCTCGCGTCCGTGCGCCGGGGACGCGAGGCCGGCGGGTGTCCGCGACAGGGCGGTCTCAGGCGCGGACGATGGCGAGGACCTCGTCGCGGACGCGCTCGACGGTGGCGGCGTCGCGGGCCTCCACGTTGAGCCGCAGCAGCGGTTCGGTGTTGGAGGGGCGGAGGTTGAACCACCAGTCGGGGGTGGAGACGGTCAGTCCGTCGAGCTCGTCGAGCTCCGTGCCGGGGCGGCCCTCGTAGGCGGCGCGGACGGCGGCGGTGCGGCCGGCCTGGTCGGCGACGGTGCTGTTGATCTCGCCGGAGCCGCGGTAGCGGTCGTACTCGCGGACCAGCTCCGAGAGCGGGGCGGCCTGCTCGCCGAGGGCGGCGAGCACGTGCAGGGCGGCGAGCATGCCGGTGTCGGCGTTCCAGAAGTCGCGGAAGTAGTAGTGCGCGGAGTGCTCGCCGCCGAAGATGGCGCCGGTGCGGGCCATTTCCTGCTTGATGAAGGAGTGGCCGACGCGGGTGCGGACGGCCTTGCCGCCGTGCTCGGCGACGACCTCGGGGACGGACCAGGAGGTGATCAGGTTGTGGATCACCGTGCCGCCGGGGTGCTTGGCGAGCTCGCGGGCGGCGACCAGGGCGGTGATCGCGGAGGGCGGGACGGGGTCGCCGTTCTCGTCGACGACGAAGCAGCGGTCGGCGTCGCCGTCGAAGGCGAGGCCGATGTCGGCGCCGGTGGCGCGGACCTTGTCCTGGAGGTCGACGATGTTCTTCGGGTCGAGGGGGTTGGCCTCGTGGTGGGGGAAGGTGCCGTCGAGCTCGAAGTACATGGGCACCAGGTCCACCGGCAGCCCGTCGAGGACGGTGGGCACGGTGTGGCCGCCCATGCCGTTGCCCGCGTCGACGACGACCTTCAGGGGGCGGATGCGGCGCAGGTCGACCAGGGAGCGCAGGTGCGCCGCGTAGTCGGCGAGGACGTCGCTCTGTGTGATGGTGCCGGGCGCCTCGACGGGCTCGGGTGCTCCGGTGTCCATCCAGCGCTCGACGAGGGCGCGGATCTCGGCGAGGCCGGTGTCCTGGCCGATGGGCGCGGCGTTCGCCCGGCACATCTTGATGCCGTTGTACTGGGCGGGGTTGTGGCTGGCGGTGAACATGGCGCCCGCCAGGCCGAGGTGGCCGCTGGCGAAGTAGAGCTCGTCGGTGGAGCACAGGCCGATCTCGGTGACGTCCAGACCGCGGCCGGCGGCGCCGCGCGCGAAGGCGCGGGAGAGGCCGGGCGAGGACGGGCGCATGTCGTGGCCGACCACGACGGCGCCGGCGCCGGTCACCTCGGCGAAGGCGGCGCCGAACAGCGCGGCCAGTTCCTCGTCCCACTGGTCCGGCACCACGCCGCGCACGTCGTACGCCTTCACGAGCTGCGACAGATCAGCCACGGCCAACCCCTCCTGGAGTCCTGAATCGGGGGGACCAACCTACCTGGCGGCGCGGACAGCTCGGGCGGAGCGACGGCGCGGGGGCGTCAGGAGTCGGGCGAGCGCAGCACTCTGAGGTGGCCCCGGCGGGCGACCTCCATGGGGTCGGCCTCGCGGCCGCCGGGGGCGAGGGCGCCCGGGCCGCCGCCCTGGCCGGCGACGCGCTCCTGCGGGCGGGCCGCCTCGCGGACGGCGTTGGCGAGGGCTTCGAGGTCGTCGCCGCTGGGGCGGGCGGGGCCGCTGTCGACGGCGAGCCGGACGACGTCCCAGCCGCGGGGTGCGGTCAGCCGCTCGGAGTGCTCGGCGCACAGGTCGTAGCAGTGGGGCTCGGCGTAGGTGGCGAGCGGGCCGAGGACGGCGGTCGAATCCGCGTAGACGTACGTCAGCGTCGCGACGGCCGGGCGGCCGCAGGCGGTGCGCGAACAGCGACGTACAGGGCTCACGACGTTGGACGGTACCGCACTCTTGAGCGGGCCGCGACGACTCGCCCCCCGCTCACCCCGCCGTGTCGTCCCGTTTCGTCCCGTGCACCCCGTTTCCGTACCGGCGTTGTGACCTGCGCGGACCGCACACCGAGCGGTCTCGTCGGGGCGGAAATCTGTCATCAACCCACCCGGACCGTGTCATTCAGCACACGGCGACCGGTCCGGCACCCGGCCGAAAACGATCGCATACATGGCCGGAATGTTCAGCAAGCGACATGTCAGGGTTGTGCGAGGGCCGCGTACGCGAGGGCGCCCGACGGATACCCTCAGGAGTGATGGACAGCCCTGCATCCCCCCCGGCCACCTCCGGGGGAACCACCGACCGCCCCGAGCCGCGACCCCGCCGGCGCGACCGCCACGGACGCGGTATGCGCGGCCCCGTCGCGCCTCCCCAGGTGCCGCTGTCGATCAGCCGTGGCGAGGCGTTCACCGACCTCGTGCAGGACTCGGCGGAGCGGCTGGAACGGCGCTGGCCGCAGCTAGCGGCCGTCGACTTCGTCGTGCGCGAGGTGCCGGCCGCCCCCGGTGACGGCGGCGGCGCCCTGCGCGACCCGGAGGGCCTGGACGTCTTCGGCTTCGACAGCGACAGCGTGCCGCTGGGCCGGTACGTCGCCGCGCACGGGGACGCGCCGGACCGGATCGTCATCTTCCGGCGGCCGGTCGAGATCCGCGCCAGGACACGGGACGAGCGCGCCCTCCTCGTGCACGAGGTCGTCGTCGAGCAGGTCGCCGAACTCCTGGGCCTGGCACCGGAGTCGGTGGACCCGCGCTACGGCCAGGACTGAAAGTTCCAGGAGCTCAACGGTTCATGGGCTCAATGATTCAGGAACTCAACTGTTCAGGATCAACACGGTTCAGGATCAACCGTTCAGGAGCTCAACGGTTCAGCATCGACAAGTCCTGCCCCGCCGTCGGGACCGCCACCGTGGAACGGTCGTCGGGCAGCGGCTGGATGGTGAACATGGGGAGGCCGTCCTTGGGCAGCGCCAGCATCCGGGACGCGTGCACGGGCCCTCCGGAGACCTTCTCCACGGTCACCGCGTAACCGCCCTTCGCACCGTCGGGCTGCGGAGGCTCCACGGTCAGCGTGGTGCCCGGCCTGACCGTGTACGTCTTGACCGCCGGGCTGCCGCCGTCACTGCCGGCGGACGAGGTGACCTTCACCTCCGCCGCGTCCTTGCCGGGCGCCACCAGGGACAGGGTGCTGCTCTTCGGCCGGTTGTCGGCGACGGTGGCCCTGCCGTCGACAGGGGCCGTGGCGGGGATGAACGCCGTCTCCTGCTTGTCGTCCTTGCCTCGCGTGATGCGCAGCGCGGCGACGACCGGCGTGCTGCCGCCGTCCGCGCTCAGCAGCAGGGAGCCCGCTTCGCCCTTGATCATGTCCCCGAGGTCGACGGCGGCGGTCATGCCGCTCTTGACGTGCAGCGACTCGTGCCCGGCCGGGGTGATCGAACCGTTCGGCCCGGCGAAGCGCAGCTTGAGGTCGGCGTCGTCCGCGCCGGGCGCGAGCACGACGAGCCGCACGGACGTGGCGTCCGCCGGGATGCCCGGCAGGACGGCGTCGGCGGAGGGGTCGGCGGAGGCCGCCAGCCAGTCGCCGCCGAGCTTGTCGTCGGACGCCTGCACCGCGGCCCCCGCCCGGCCCGTACGGACCGCCACATGCAGGGCCGCGTTCTCCTCCTGACTGTCCGTCAGTGACGACAGCAGCACCGGCACGGTCGAGCGCGGCGGGACGGTGACCCCCTCCCCGGCGGACGCCTCGACGCGCCCGTCCTTGCCGTACAGCTCCAGGTCGACGACGGCCGGAGTGCTGTCCGGATTCGTCAAGTGGACATAGTCCTGACGCCCCTTGGCCGTGCTCACGCCCGGGAACCAGAAGGACGTGTCGGGTGCCGTGCAGCTCAGCCCGTGCAGTCCGCGACCGCTCCCCGCGCCGACGACGGTGGTCTGCTGCACGCTCCAGCCGGGGGCGAGGGAGCCGTCGGCGGTGCCGATGAGGGCGGGGGCGTCCGAGCGGTTCGTCGTGGCGGTGACGGGCTTTCCGGGCTCCTTGAGGGAGAGTACGGAGCCGCCCCCTCCCCCGCCCTTGTCGTCCTTCTTCGCGGAGCCGGCGGCGGCCAGCAGCTCCGCCGCGTTCTTCTCGTGCTTCTGGTCCTGCTTCTGGTTCTGCTTCTGCGGGCTCTTCGCGGTCTGCCCCGGCGGGGTGTAGGCCGTGTAGAGCGTCTCCCCCACGTCCGAGGAGGTGGGCGCCGGGCACAGCAGCAGCGAGCGCTGCACGGGCATCCGGCCGGGCTCCTTGGCCCCGGACCCCTTCGTCCCGGCGCCGTCCGAAGGCGCGGCGAGCGCGCCGGCCGTGGCGACCGCGGCAAGCGCTGTCGCCGCCGCGAACAGGGACAGGGTGGTGCGCTTCACTGCTGCTCGCTCCCGTCGCGGTGGGGTGCCGTGCCGTCGCCGTATCCCGTGCCGTAGGGCTGCTGCTGCACGCCGTACGGGTCGTAGGGGCCGCCCCCGTACGGGTCGGCCGGGTACGCGCCCTGCTGCTGTTCCCCGGCGCCCTGGTGGTGGCCGTGTTGCTGGTAGGGGGTGCCGAAGGAGCCGTCGTACGCGCCCTGTTGGTACTGCTGCTCACCGTAGGGCTGATAACTCTGTCCCTGCTGCCCCCAGTTGCCGCCGTCCGGTGCCGGCTGCGAGCCGTAGGACTGCTGCTGCGGGACCGCCGCGTACGGGTCGGCGGTGTGCACCTCGTAGGGGTCGGCGCCCCGGTGCTCGTACGGGTCGGCCGTCGCGCCCGCCGGGGCAGCCGCGGCGGGCGCGTCCGCGGCGGGCTGCTGTGCGGCCCCGGCTTCCGCCGCGGCACGCAGGCGGCGGGCCCGGCGGCCGCCCGTAGGGGCGGTCTGGTCCGGTACGGGCGCCGCCGCGGCCGCCGGGGCGGCCGGCTGCTCCGGCAGGTCGTCGTCGACCTCGCGCCGGCGGCCGGGCAGGGCGAGCACGAGCAGGACGGCGGCGAGGAATCCTTGCGTCCACACCCACGCGGTGTGCGTGAACGGCGCGTTGTAGGTGAGGGCCAGCCTGCCGCCGGACTCCGGGAGTTCGAAGCCCTGGGCCCAGCCGTCGAGGGTCGTGGCCTTCAGCGGCCGCCCGTCGAGGGTGGCCTGCCAGCCGGGGGCCGCCTTGTCGGCGACGCGCAGCACGCGGCCGGCGGTGCCCGCCGGGAGCTTGGTGTGCGCCTCGACGGGCCCGGCCGGGACGGGCACGGGTCCTTCGTGCTTCTTGTCCCCGACGATCGTCACGCGCGCGGCCCCGCCCTCGACGCGCCACAGCGCGCCGCCGTCCTGCTGGCTGAGCCGGGTGAGCCCGGGAGTGGCGTCCAGGACGCGTCCCATGCCCTTGGGCGCGCTGTCGCGCATGAGGACGTAGCCGACGGCGTACTGGCCGAGGACGCCCGCCTGGTCGGCGCCGGAGCCCGCGACGAGGCCCGCGACGGCCGCGTCGAGACAGGCGTCCGTGCCGTCGGCGGCGGCGAGTTCGGCGTCGCCGACCACCGCCCCGGCGCCACGGACGAGCGCGTAGCGCACGTGCCCGGTGTCGCCGTCGAGCACCAGGGTGCGCGGCCGGTCCCGGGTCTGGGCCTCCTCCGCGACGAACGCGGGCACCTGGGCGGCCGGGCGCCGCTGGAGCGGTCCGTCCGCCCCGCCGACGAGCCAGCAGCCGGCGGCGATCAGGGGGGCCGCGGCGGCCGCGACTGCGACGAGGACCGCGACGGGCTGGCGCCAGCCGAAGCTGAGCGCGGCGACACGGCCGCGCGCGCCCTCGGCGCCCACGACGGCGGCGGCGGTCAGGGCGAGCCCGTAGAGCAGCGCCGTGGGCCCGGCCCAGCTCGTCCCGTCGCCCGCGAACGCGGCGAGCACGGTGGTCAGGAGCGCGGCGAGCGCCACGGTCCAGGCCGTACGGACGGCGAACGGCCGGTCGGCGCGCAGCAGGGCCGCCAGCGCCGCCAGGACGATACCGGCGAACACCAGCCCGCCGAAGGTCTTCGGCCCGCCCGGGTCGCCCGTGAGCAGGTCGAGCGGGGCGGTCGAGCGGTGCCCGTAGGCGATGCCCGCCTCCGTCAGGAAGCGGCCCGGGTGTGCGAACAGCCCGAGGGACCAAGGGGCGAGCACGACGAGCGGGGTCAGGGCGCCGGCGAGGAAACGGGGCGCGTGGACGGCCAGTTGGCCGCTGCCCTCCCGTACGCAGCGCAGCGCGACCGTACCCAGCCCCAGGACGAGGGCGAGCGGCCACACGACGGGCGTGAAGGCGGTGGTGACGGTGAGCAGCAGGGCGTACGCCCAGGTGGCGCGCCACGGGGGGCGCACGCTGCGGTAGCGCAGCCCGGCGGACGCCACGGCCGTACGGGCCATGAGCGGCAGCAGCACCGCGAGGACGGCGGTGCCGAGCCGGCCCGTGGCCAGCGCGCCGGTGACGGCGGGCAGGAAGGCGTAGGCGACGGCCCCCCAGGCCCGCAGGAGGCGGGAGGAGACCAGCGGCCGGGAGGCGAAGTAGGCGGAGAGCCCGGCCAGCGGCACGGAGCACACCAGCAGCACGGTCAGCGTGAAGCCCGTGGAGCCGAGGAAGAGCGTGGACAGTGTCGCGAGGACCGCGAGGTAGGGCGGGGCGGATCCGGTGTCGCCCACGCCGACGGCGTGCCAGCCGTCGGTGTAGCGCGACCACAGTTCACCGAGGCCGTCCGGGACGGGCAGCAGGGCGCCGCCGGAGAGCGAGCCGCCGCCGAGCAGGCCGCGGCAGGCGACGACGGAGACGAGCAGCAGCAGCGCGAAGAGGACGGGGGCGGGCTTGCGCGCGACGCGCTTGAGCCGGGCGAACTGCTCGACCTCCAGGAAGTCCGCGTCGTCCCCGCCGGGACCGGACTCGACGGCGCCGTGGCGGCCGGAGGAGGAGGCCGCGTCGTCCCGGCGGCCGCCGAGTCCGGCGGCGAGCTGCTCGACGGTGGCGCGGACGGTCGCGCCGGGCGGCGGGAACAGCGGCCGCAGCTCCTCCGGGGCGACGGCGGGCGCGCCGCGCGCCGTACGGGCGGCACGGATCCGGCCGGGCCGCAGCAACGTGCCGGCGAAGCCGGTGAGTTCGTCCAGGGCCTGCCCGGGGGCCTTGCCCAGCAGACAGCCGAGGGTGCGCAGCAGCGTGCCGAGGACGAGCCGGAGGACGACGTAGGGCAGGAGCCTGCCGCGGGTGTTGGCGAGCAGGGTGTAGACGGCGCCGGCCTTGTCGACGCGGTGCGCGCCCGCGGCCGTGCGGCCGGCGCAGTCGACGGGCCGGCGTTCGCGGGCCGCCGCCTCGGCGTGCCGCAGCACGGCGTCGGGGGCGACGAGCACCCGGTGGCCGGCGGCGTGGGCGCGCCAGCACAGGTCGACGTCGTCGCGCATCAGGGGCAGCCGGGGGTCGAAGCCGCCGAGTTGCTCGAAGACGTCGCGCCGGACGAGCATGCCGGCGCTGGAGACGGACAGGACGGGCCGCACCTGGTCGTGCTGGCCCTGGTCCTGTTCGCGGCGTTCCAGACCGGTCCAGCGGCGGCCGCTGCGGGCGATGGAGACGCCGACCTCCAGCAGCTGCCGGCGGTCGTACCAGCTGCGCAGTTTGGGGCCGAGGACGGCGGCGTCGGGTTCGGCGTCGGCGACGCGCAGCAGCTCGTGCAGGGCGGTGGGTTCGGGCGCGCAGTCGTCGTGCAGCAGCCACAGCCAGTGGACGGGTTCGAGGTCGCCGCGGCGCCCGCCGGACTGCTCGTAGGAGTCCTCCTGCCAGCCGCGGCTGACGGGGTCCCAGCCGCTGGAGCGGCGCAGGTACGGCAGGTCGTCGCTGGTCGGCGGGGCGGCCGCGCGTACGGCCTCGGCGACGGCGGCGCCGAAGCCGGCGCGGCGGGCGAGGTGCAGGACGCGGTCGTCGCCGAGGGCGTCGGCGAGCAGGCGGGCGGATGCGTCGGTGCTGCCGGTGTCGGCGGCGACGGCCTGCTGGACGGGCCGTTCCTGGCCGAGCAGTCCGGCCAGCGCGTCGGGCAGCCAGCGGGCGCCGTCGTGGCTGACGAGCACGGCCGTGACCACGTGCCGTGGGAACGCCGGGGGGACGGCGGGGTCGAACGTGGCAGCGGCGGCCGGGTAGCGGCCCGCCGTGGTGCTGTGCACGGACATCGGGGTACGGGCCCTCCGGCCGGGGTCCCGGGGGTCGCCCCCCGGAGGCTGCTGTGCTGGACTGCGGCGCACGCGCGCCCGCCCTGTCCGGGCGTCGGCGCCACCGCTGACGGGCCCCCACCCTAGTGGCTGCGCACCGGGCGCACTGCCCGCGCGGACGAGCCGTCGGCCGGGCCGCGCCGTCCTGCCGGGTCCCGTGCTTGCCACGCGCCCGCATACGCCCGGGAGGGCTCAGCACGCTCAGTGATTACCGGAATGCTCAGGAGCGGAATTACCCGGCGGGAACTCCGGGGAGCAGCGCGTCGGCATACCGCGAACAAAGCAGTTCATAGGACCGGCCGCGATATATGCGGAAGACGGATGCGCGGGCCACGGCGCATTTCCGTGGTCCCGCGCCGGGCGGTACGGAATCAGGCCACGGAAGTCCGGGGCAGAGCGTCACGGAAAGCGGCCCGTGACCGGACCGGGATCGGCCTCCGGGGAGGGCGGTCTCCGGTACCCCTCAGACCGCGGCCTTCTTCAGACGGCGGCGCTCGCGCTCGGAGAGGCCGCCCCAGATGCCGAAGCGTTCGTCGTTGGCCAGGGCATATTCAAGGCACTCCGAGCGGACCTCGCAGGCGAGGCACACCTTCTTGGCCTCGCGCGTGGACCCGCCCTTTTCGGGGAAGAAGGACTCGGGGTCGGTCTGAGCGCACAGTGCGCGCTCCTGCCAGCCGAGCTCCTCGTCCGCCTCCTCGACCAGCAGTTGCTGAAACAGCTCGGTCATGTGCGCCCCTCGTCTGTCATTTGCGTCCCCGTGACGCTGCCTTACATTCACCTGCGGCAGAACGACACGGGTGAAATTACAAGTGTGCCGATCCGGGCCAGTCAAGCCGAGATCTGCTATTGGGCCCCTTATTCACTCTGCGGAACCAAAGCCGAGCGGAAGGTGCCCGGCACACCGCACGCCCGGACACTTTCCTCCGCTTGTCACTGCCGTCCCACTCGCCTCTACAGAGAGAGGACGCCACGTACGGCAATCCCGTTGCACCGTCCGGTCGAACGATGTTTACCGCCCTGGTCGGAGCGCCACCTCTCCATGGATACACATACGCAAACCTTCCGCCACCCACAGTTACCGGATGAGGTGAAAGATTGACCTCAAAACGGACACCCGGTTGACACAGCGCGTCCGGGCCGGTTCTCCTTGGGGGCATGCCAGCGATCGCCGCGTCCAGCCTGACCCGCGCCTACGGGTCCCGCTGCGCGCTGCAGGCGCGCTGTCGCTGTTCCAGCTGTTGACGCTGCCGAAGCCGCCGAAGCCCCCGTCGCCGAGGCGTCCGAGCTCCAGCTGATCCCTCCCCGCAGTGCCCGCCGCGGTCTCGCGCGTCCGTACGCGAACGCCCGCGCCGCGCACCGCTCCCCCACCGCCACCGCGCCGTCCGCCCGTACGCCGAGGAATGCCGCACATGAACAGCGACGTCGAGATCGCCGGCGACCCGCTCGCCATCCCCCACCTGATGCCGCCCGCCCCCGCCCACCCCAGCACCGTCGCCGGGTTCGCCGGGCTGGCCAGAGCCATCGCCGCCGACCGCGCCGGCTGGACACGGCTCGTCCGCTACGACGCCACCACCCGCTGGTACCACCGGCTGCGCACCGGCCCCGGCTACGAGGTCTGGCTGCTGAGCTGGGTGCCCGGACAGGGCAGCGGGCCGCACGACCACGGGCCGTCCTCCGGCGTACTGACCGTCCTGCAGGGCGAGTTGACCGAGATCGCGGAGACGTCCGGAGGCGTACGGCAGCGACTGGCCGAGGGCGCGCAGCGTGTCTTCGCCCCCGGCTACGCCCACGAGATCGTCAACGACTCCCTGGCGCCCGCCGTCAGCCTGCATGTCTACTCCCCCGGCCTGACGGAGATGCCGATGCACCGCCGCGCCTCCCGCCCCGCCGTACGGACGCCCGCCGTACGCAATGTCACAGCAGGCTGACAAACTGCGGTCATGCAGCGCATTGTGGTTCTGGCCGGCGGGATCGGGGGCGCCCGCTTCCTCCGTGGCCTCAAGTCAGCAGCTCCCGAAGCGGACATCACCGTCATCGGGAACACCGGAGACGACATCCACCTCTTCGGCCTGAAGGTCTGTCCCGATCTCGACACGGTGATGTACACCCTCGGCGGTGGCATCCACGAGGAGCAGGGCTGGGGCCGGGCGGACGAAACCTTCGCGGTGAAGGAGGAGTTGGCGGCGTACGGGGTGGGCCCCGAGTGGTTCGGGCTCGGCGACCGCGACTTCGCCACCCACATCGTCCGCACCCAGATGACCGCCGCGGGCTACCCGCTCAGCGCCGTCACCGAGGCGCTGTGCCGGCGCTGGCAGCCGGGCGTGCGGCTGCTGCCCATGAGCGACGACCGCGTCGAGACGCACGTCCTGGTCGACGACCCCGACGGCGAGGGCCGCAAGGCCGTGCACTTCCAGGAGTACTGGGTGCGGCTGCGGGCGTCCGTGCCCGCCCACGCGGTCGTTCCCGTGGGGGCCGAGGAGGCCAAGCCCGCGCCCGGGGTGCTGGAGGCGATCGCCGGGGCGGACGTGGTGCTCTTCCCGCCGTCCAACCCCGTCGTCAGCGTGGGCACGATCCTCGCGGTGCCCGGGGTGCGCGAGGCGGTCGAGGCCGCCGCCGCGCCCGTGGTGGGCCTGTCGCCCATCGTCGGGGACGCCCCCGTGCGCGGGATGGCGGACAAGGTGCTGGCCGCCGTGGGCGTGGAGGCCACGGCCGCCGCCGTCGCCGGGCACTACGGCGCGGGCCTGCTCGACGGCTGGCTCGTCGACACCGTGGACGCCGGCTGCGTGGACCGCGTCGAGGCCGCCGGCATCCGCTGCCGGGCCGTACCGCTGATGATGACGGACCTGCCGGCCACGGCGCGGATGGCCGCCGAGGCGCTGCGGCTCGCCGAGGAGGTGCGCGCATGACCCCCGACTCCCCGGCGTTCACGGTGTGGACGCTGCCCGGCGTGCCCGAGGTGCGCCCCGGCGACGACCTGGTCAAGCTCGTCGCCGCTGCCGCCACCGCGGACGGGCGGCCCGGGCTCGCGGACGGCGACATCCTTCTCGTCACCTCGAAGATCGTCAGCAAGGCGGAGGGGCGCGTCGCCGCCGCTCCCGACCGCGAGGCCGCGATCGACGCCGAGACCGTGCGGGTCGTCGCCCGCCGCGGGACCCTGCGCATCGTCGAGAACCGGCTCGGCCTGGTGATGGCCGCCGCCGGCGTGGACGCCTCCAACACCCCTGCGGGAACGGTGCTGTTGCTGCCCGAGGACCCCGACGCCACCGCCCGCGCGCTGCGCGCCGGGCTGCGCGAGACCCTGGGCGTGGACGTCGGCGTCGTCGTCACCGACACCTTCGGCCGCCCCTGGCGCAACGGGCTCACCGACGCCGCGATCGGCGCGGCCGGAGTGCGCGTCCTGGACGACCTGCGCGGCGGCACGGACGCCCACGGCAACGCCCTGGGCGCGACCGTGGTGGCCGTCGCCGACGAACTGGCCGCCGCCGGGGACCTCGTCAAGGGCAAGGCCGGGGGGCTGCCGGTCGCGGTGGTCCGGGGCCTGGGGCACCTGGTGGGCGGCGCGGACGGCGGGGCGGGGGCGCGGGCGCTCGTCCGCGAGCCCGGGAACGACATGTTCCGGCTGGGCACCTCGGAGGCCGTGCGCGAGGCCGTGCGACTGCGGCGCACCGTACGCGAGTTCACGACCGAGCCCGTCGACGGTGCCGCCGTCCGGCGCGCGGTGGCCGCCGCCGTCACCGCGCCCGCCCCGCACCACACGACCCCGTGGCGCTTCGTGCTGCTGGAGTCCGCCGGGGCGCGGCTGCGGCTGCTGGACGCGATGCGCGAGGCGTGGATCGCCGACCTGCGGCGCGACGGCCGCAGCGAGGAGAGCATCGCCAAGCGCGTGCGCCGGGGGGACGTCCTGCGCAACGCCCCCTATCTGGTGGTGCCGTGCCTGGTCATGGACGGCTCGCACGACTACCCGGACGCGCGGCGGGCGGCCGCCGAGCGGGAGATGTTCGTGGTGGCGGCCGGCGCGGGCGTGCAGAACTTCCTGGTGGCACTGGCCGGGGAGCGGCTGGGCTCGGCGTGGGTGTCCTCGACGATGTTCTGCCGCGACGTCGTGCGCGAGGTGCTCGGCCTGCCGGAGCACTGGGACCCGATGGGCGCCGTGGCCGTGGGGCACGCGGCCGCCGCGCCCAGGGAGCGGCCGGAGCGGGACGCGGGGGCGTTCATCGAGGTGCGTTAGCCCGGGTGCGGTAGCCCGTGTGCGGGGGCGGGCGGCTCCGGCGGGCCGACAGGCTCACAGATGCCGGATGTCGCCCACCGCGTGGCGCGGCGCCCTGCGGGGCGGGGCACTGCCCCGCAGGAGGATCAGACGGCAGGCGCGATGGCGCTGCCCCGCGTAGGGGGCCAGCAGTTCCAGCATGGCCGCGTCGTCCGCGTGCCGGTCGCCGGTGAGGGACCAGCCGACGATCCGGGGCAGGTGCAGATCGCCGAGGGTGACCGCGTCGGGGTCGCCGTTGCTGCGCTGCAGCGTCTCGGCGGCGGTCCACGGGCCGATGCCGGGGACGGCTTGCAGACGGGCCATGGCGGCCGCGTGGTCCATGGCCGCCGCCTCCTCCAGGCGGGGTGCGACGCGGGCCGCGCGGACGATCGCGGCCGAGCGCTTGCCGTCCACGCCCGCCCGGTGCCACTCCCAGGAGGGGATCAGGGCCCAGGCGCGGGCGTCCGGCATGACGCGCATACCGGCCGGGGCCGGGCCGGGGGCGGGGTCGCCGTGGCGGGTCAGCAGCAGCCGCCAGGCGCGGTACGCCTCGTCGCTGGTGACCTTCTGCTCCAGGATCGCGGGCACGAGGGATTCCAGGACCAGTCCGGTGCGGGTCAGGCGCAGGCCGGGGTGCCGACGGTGCGCCTCGTGCAGCAGGCGGTGGCGGGGGGTGAAGGCCGTGGGGTCGTCGCCGCCGCCGAGCAGCGCGGGGAGCGTCTCCAGCAGCCAGTCGCCGCCGGGGCCCCACGCCTCGGCCTCGATCCGGCCGTCGCGGGCGGTCAGACGCAGGGTGCCGGGGCCGGCCGGGGTGCGGCCGGCCCGCCACAGGGAGCCGTCCGGGGCGACGCGGTAGGCGGGGTCGCCGGGGCCTCGCGCGAGGACGCCGAGGGTCCGTCCGAGGTCGTACGGGCCGGGTGGGGCCCAGGTGCGCGTTCCCACCCGGTCAGGGTACGTCCGGTCGGCGGCTTCGCCGGATTCGTCCCGCTCTGCGGGAATCTGCCGGCCTCCCGTGCTGCGGGGATCTACTGGTCCGACGAGAACCTGATGGTCGAGTCGGGGATGTGCGCCCCGCACCACACGCGTGCGCCGGCGCGCAGTTCGTTGTCCGCGCCCACGTGTGCCCGGTCGCCGACGACCGCGCCGTCGAGGAGCGTACGGGCGCCGACGCGCGCGCCGGCGCCGATGAGCGAGTCCCTCACGGACGCGCCCGCCTCGACGACGGCGCCGTCGAGGACCGTACTGCCGTGCACCCGGGCGCCCGGCTCGACGCGCGCGCCCGCGCCGATCACCGTGCCGCCGGTGAGCTTGGCGTCGGGGGCCACGCGGGCGGTGTCCAGGACGAGCCGGTCGCCGCAGCGGCCGGGGACGGCCGGGGAGGGGGCGCGGCCGAGCACCAGGTCCGCCGAGCCGCGTACGAAGGCCTGCGGGGTGCCGAGGTCGAGCCAGTAGGTGGAGTCGACCATGCCCTGCAGATGGGCGCCGTCGGCGAGCAGGCCGGGGAAGGTCTCGCGCTCGACGGAGACGGGGCGGCCCGCGGGGATGGTGTCGATGACGGAGCGGTTGAAGACGTACGCCCCCGCGTTGATCTGGTCGGTGACGATCTCCTCGGGCGTCTGCGGCTTCTCCAGGAAGGCGGTGACGCGGCCGCTGTCGTCGGTGGGGACCAGCCCGTACGCCCGGGGGTCGGCCACGCGCGTCAGGTGCAGGGAGACATCGGCGCCCGAGGTGCGGTGGGTGGTGATGAGGGCCTCGATGTCCAGGCCCGTGAGGATGTCGCCGTTGAAGATCAGGACGGGGTCGCCGGGGGCCGAGCGCAGCCGGTCCGCGACATTGCGGATGGCGCCGCCGGTGCCGAGCGGCTCCTCCTCGGTGACGTACTCCAGGTGCAGGCCGAGCGCGGAGCCGTCGCCGAAGTACGGCTCGAAGACCTCGGCGAGGTAGGAGGTGGCGAGCACGATGTGCTCGATACCGGCGGCGCGGGCGCGCGCCAGCTGGTGGGTGAGGAACGGGACGCCGGCCGCGGGGACCATGGGCTTGGGCGTGTGCACCGTGAGCGGACGCAGCCGGGTCCCCTTGCCCCCGACCAGGAGGATCGCTTCTGTCACCTGTCGTCTCTGCTTCCTGCTGGGGCCGGGCCGTGATCGGCGGCCTAGTGTATGCAGACCCGCGGCACGGCCCCGCCCCAGGTCAGCGGCCCTGGAGGCGGGACGCCTCGGTGCGGGCGGTGCCGAGGCGGCCGTAGAGGCGGTCGCCGGGGCAGTCGGTGGCATAGCCGTCCCGGTGCCCGGAGATGACCTTGAGCTTGACGCGCGTGCCCTTCTTGAAGAGATTGCCCCCGCCGGACACCAGGGTGGCGGTGCCGCGCGGGTTGCCGCCGAAGAGGCCGACCTTCCACGCCGAGAGACGGGCCACGGCGTCGACGGCGTCGTCGGACGGGGCGCTGTTGTTGAACGTCCCGATCACGGCGATGCCCATGCTGTTGGTGTTGAAACCGAGCGTGTGGGCACCCATCACGGGCTTGGCCACACCGCCCGCGCGCCCCTCGTAGACGGTGCCGCACTTGTCCACCAGGAAGTTGTAGCCGATGTCCCGCCAGCCGCTGCTGACGACGTGGTAGCGGTACATACTGCGGATGACGGAGGGGGTCTGGGAGCAGCTGTAGGTGTTGCCGGTCGCGGTGTGGTGCACGAAGGCGACCTTGACGGACTTGGTGTAGCGGAAGCCGCTCTCGCGCAGGGACTCGTCGGCGCCCCAGCCCGCCCTGGTGACGATGCGCGGGCGCGGGCCGACGTAGCGCTCGATGTCGCCGTAGCCCGGGCGTCCGTCCTGATCGTCGTCGGCGGCGGCGTAGGGGTCGCCGGTGCCGTCGGGTTCGGTCTCGTCGGTGAGGGGGGCGCCGCCGGTGTCGGTGTGCTCGATGTCGCCCACGGAGGCGCGTTTGTCGAGGGCGGGGATCTCGGTGGCGCCCAGTGGCGCGAGAGGCGCGTTGACGGCGGACGCGGCGAACTCCTCCTCGCTGGGGTCGGGGGGCGCTGCGGCGCTGCGGGTCCTGGGCCGCTGGGCCTGCGGGGGCCGGTCCTTGGGCGGCTGTGCCACCGGGTGCCGGCCCGTCGGCGGCTGCACTGCGGGCCGCTGGATCGCAGGCCGCTGCACCGCCGGGGACTGCGGCCGGGCCGGCTGGGGCTTGGCCTGCTGGGGTCTGGCCTGCTGAGGACGGACCGGCTGGCCCTTGGGCTGCTGCGGCCGGGCCTGTTGCGGGCGGGGCGGGCGGGCGGGCCCGCGCGGCGGCGTCTTGGCCGCGCCCGCCGGTCTGGTGGCGGAGGGCTTCGGGTCGGCGCCCGGGTCGACGAGTTCGAGCCGCAGGCCGCCGGGCAGGGCCCGCTCCTCCGGGGTGCGCCCGGTGGCGGTCTCGGGGCTGACCCGCAGTTGCACGGCGTCGGAGGCGCCGACCCACAGCGGGGCGCTGGCACCGCGCAGCCGGCGGCCGCGGCCCTCGGCGGAGTCGGGGTCGGGGCGGTCGTCGTCGTGGGTCTGGATGTCCTGCCAGCCGGACCAGACGCGGCTGCCGACGGCGCGGGTGCGCACCCAGGCGCGGCCGCGCAGCTCCTTGGTGGCGTCGTCCCAGACGATGCCGACGAGGGAGAAGGGTTTGACGGCGCGTTCCGGCAGGCCGACCTCGGCGCCGGCCGGTGCTCCGGCGGCGCGGCGGGCTGCGCCCAGCGTGACCAGCGGCAGCGACTGCGTCGCGCCCGGGACGCCTTCGGGGAGCGCGGCGGGCGCGTCCGGCGGGGCGCCGGTCGCCGGGGGTCTCGCCGTACGGGCCGCTGCGGGCGCCGCGCTCGCGGGGGCGGCGAGCGGCAGGGAGGCGGCGGTCAGGGCGGCGGCGCAGGCGGTGGCGGTCACGGCGGCGCGGGGACCCGGTGCGGCAAGGACGTCAAGGACGGCAAGAAAACGACGCATGGAAAAAGGCTGGGCACAACGCCACAAATCTGTCCATTCGTAAGATGACGATCCGTCGCGGAACGGCGGGCCCGCGCCCCTTGCCGCGCGGGACGCCCCGCACCCGTACGGGGGCCCGCGCGGCGTACCCTGACGGCGATGAACGCCACCGATCGCGCCCCCGCCGACCTGCTGCGTTCCGCACTCGCCGCGGATCCGGCCCGCCCGCTCGTGACCTTCTACGACGACGCCACCGGCGAACGCGTGGAACTGTCCGTGGCCACCTTCGCCAATTGGGTGGCGAAGACCGCCAATCTGCTGCAGGGCGATCTGGCCGCCGAGCCCGGTGACCGGCTCGCGCTGCTGCTGCCCGCGCACTGGCAGACCGCCGTGTGGCTGCTCGCCTGCTCCTCGGTGGGCGTGCTGGCCGACGTGGGCGGCGACCCGGCCCGTGCCGACCTGGTCGTCAGCGGCCCGGACGAACTGGAGCGGGCGCGTGCCTGCTCCGGGGAGCGCGTCGCGCTCGCGCTGCGCCCGCTGGGCGGCCGCTTCCCGCAGCCGCCGCAGGGCTTCCTCGACTACGCGGCCGAAGTGCCCGGCCAGGGCGACCGGTTCGCCCCGTACGCCCCCGTGGACCCCGGCGCCCCCGCGCTGGCCGTGGACGGCGCGGAGCTCACCGGCGCCCAACTGGTCGAGCGGTCCCGTACCGACGCCCACCAGCACGGCCTGGGCGCGGGCTCGCGCATGCTCTCGGGGCTGCCGTACGACAGCTGGGAGGGGCTGTCGGCGGGGCTGTTCGCGCCGCTCGCGGCGGGCGGTTCGGTCGTGCTGTGCCGCCATCTGGACCGGCTCTCCGGCGGCGCCCTGGACAAGCGGCGCGAGAGCGAGCACGTCACCGTGACGGCCCTGTAGGCGCTGCCGGATCGTGCCGGGCGCGCGATGATCGGGGGAACCCGCGCGGGAGATCCGCGCGGGCAGGCCCCCTACGGAGGCACGTACCACCCACCCCGCGAGGGAGGGAGCAGCCGTGCACCACAGCCCCGGAACCCCGGCGGAGCAGCCCGCGCCCCGGCGCCGGCGCCGCTGGCTGCGCGGGCTCGCGCTGGGGCTCTCGCTGCTCGTCCTGGCCGTGGCGGGGCTGGGCTGGCTGCTGTACGAGCAGCT
Organism: Streptomyces gamaensis; assembly: GCF_042656465.1. NCBI lineage: Bacteria > Bacillati > Actinomycetota > Actinomycetes > Kitasatosporales > Streptomycetaceae > Streptomyces > Streptomyces gamaensis. The sequence goes on along the minus strand of NZ_JBHSPB010000010.1, from coordinate 243,285 downwards.
CAACAACAACATCAGGACCGACGACGCGGCCGCCGAGGAACTGCGGCGCTACGAGAAGGAGCGCCCCAGCGCGTCCGTGACCGGCGCCCAGAACATCCTCATCATCGGCTCCGACACCCGCAGCGGCACCGGCAACGGCTCCTACGGCGAGGACAGCGGCACCCAGCGCTCCGACACCCAGATCCTGCTGCACCTCGCCGGGGACCGCCGCAGCGCGACCGCCGTCAGCCTGCCCCGCGATCTGATGGCGACCATCCCCTCCTGCCGCCGCCCCGACGGCACCTACACCAACGAGCGCTTCGCGCAGTTCAACTGGGCCTACGAGCTCGCCGGCACCGCCTGCACGATCCGCACCGTCGAGAAGATCAGCAACATCCGCGTCGACCACCACCTCGTCGTCGACTTCAACGGCTTCAAGCACCTGGTCGACGCGGTCGACGGGGTCGAGCTGTGCCTGCGCCGGCCCGTCGACGACCACGAGGCCCGCGTCCGGCTCCCGGCGGGCCGCCAGGTCCTGCACGGCGAACAGGCGCTGGGGTTCGTCCGCGCCCGCTACAGCATGGGCGACGGCAGCGACACCGAACGGATGGGCCGCCAGCAGCAGTTCCTGGGCGCCCTGTTCAAGGAGATGCAGAGCGACGGGGTGCTGCTCAACCCCACGCGGCTGTACCCGGTGCTGGACGCGGCGACGAGCTCGCTGACCACGGACGCCGGGCTCGGCTCGCTGCGCAAGCTCTACGACCTGGTGCGCACCGTGCGGTCCATCCCCAGTGAGCGGGTGCAGTTCCTGACGGTGCCGCGCCGCCCGTACCCGTACAACCCCGACCGGGACGAGCTCGTCCAGCCGGACGCGGACCGGTTGTTCCAGCAGCTGCGCGAGGACCGTCCGGTGTCGGTCACCGAGCACGTACGGCCCGCCGCCGACAGCAAGTCCGGCGGCCCGGCCCGGCGGCCCGCCGACGCGGGGAGCCCGGCGGCCACCGGCGCCCCGCCCACGTACGAGGGCACCACCGCCGCGCGCGGCATCTGCGACTGACGGCGGCCGCGCAGCACTGACGCACGGACCGCCCCCACTGCTGGATTGCCCGGATTGCCCAGGTGTAAGGGTGCGGGAATTTGTCACCGGCGTCGTTCGGCGCTGAACTGTGCGGATAGTGTGAGCGCTCCGGTGCGCAGGGCCTGCTGACCGCGCACTGCAAGACGACGTGACCGTGCGCCTTTGCGGGGATGGCGCTCGTGGCACCGACGGAGGATTCAAGCGACCGTGGACGCGCAAGGCCGTGGGCAGGCGGGCGGCATCGACCCCGCCGACCAGTGGGTCTACGACCCCGAGACCGGCAGCTACGAGCTGCGCCTCGACCAGGCCCAGGGCGGTCCGTCGCACGGCAGAGAACGGTCGTCGTACGTCTCCCCCAACCGCTCCGGCGCCGTGCCCTCGCCGGCGTCCCGCCAGAAGGGCGCCCGGCCGGCGGGCAGGTCCGTACGCGACGGCGACACCCGCCCCGTACCGGTGCAGCGCCCCGGCGGACGCCGTTCCGGCCCGCAGGCGACGACCGGGCGGCGCAAGCAGAAACCGAAGAAGAGCGCGAAGAAGAAGGTCCTGCTGTGGACCGGCGGCACGCTGGCCTTCCTGCTGGTGGGCGGTTCGGTCGGCGCGTACCTGCTGTACCAGCACCTCAACAGCAACATCGACAAGGTCGATGTCGGCGTCAGCAACGACGTCGTGCCCGACGGGCCCGTCAACATCCTCGTCATCGGCACCGACAAGCGCTCCGGGAAGGGCAACACCGGCTACGGCGACGACGGCAGCGTCGGCCACGCCGACACCACCCTGCTCTTCCACGTCTCCGCGGACCGCTCGAACGCGACCGCGATCTCCATCCCCCGGGACATGATCACCGACATCCCGGACTGCCCCGTCAAGCAGGACAACGGCACCACGAAGACCGTCCCCGGCTCCAAGGGCGTGCGATTCAACGAGAGCCTGGGCCAGGAGGACCGCAACCCCGGCTGCACCTGGCGGACCGTCGAGGCGCTGACCGGGCTGAAGGTCACGCACTTCATGATGGCCGACTTCAACGCGGTCAAGGAGCTCTCGGCGGCGGTCGGCGGCGTCGAGGTGTGCCTCGGCAAGGACATCGACGACCCCAAGTCGCACCTGAAGCTGAGCAAGGGCCGGCACGAGATCGAGGGCGAGGACGCGCTCGCGTTCGTCCGCACCCGGCACAGCGTCGGCTTCGAGAGCGACCTGGACCGCATCAAGCTCCAGCAGCAGTTCCTGAGTTCGATGATCCGGAAGATGAAGTCCGGGGACACACTGAGCAATCCGAAGAAGCTGTACGACATCGGCAACGCCGCCACCAAGTCCCTGACCGTCGACACCGGCATCGACTCCGTCGCCAAGCTCACGACGCTGGCGAAGGAACTGAGCAAGGTCAACCTGAAGAACATCACCTTCGTGACCCTGCCCGTCGTCGACAACCCCGCCGACGGCAAGGTGCGCAAGACGGTCGTCCTGGACCGCGCCAAGGCCGATCCGCTGCTCGCCATGGTCAAGCAGGACGTCTCGCTGACCGAGGTCAAGCAGAAGGAGGCGGCGAAGGAGAAGGCCGAGCAGGAGGCCGCCGACGCCAAGGCGCAGGCCCTGCTGAACGGGCCCAAGGCCGAGCCCGCCAAGGTGCGGGTCAAGGTGTTCAACGGCAGCGGCCGGTTCGGCGCCGCCCAGGAGGCCGTGACCTGGCTGCAGAACACCAAGGGCATCCCGCGCTCCACCAACGCCGGCAACGCACCCGGCGGGAAGAAGACCGACAAGACGGTCCTGGAGTTCGCGCCCGACCAGGCCGACCAGGCCCGCCGCCTCGCGGAGGCCATGGGCCTGCCCGCCGACGCCCTGCACCAGACCGGCGGCAACGCCGGACCCATGGCGAGCATGACGCTCACCCTCGGCGCGGACTTCCGGGCCGCCGGCACCCCCGTCTCCGCGCCCGCCGCACCGGAGAAGGCTCCGGAAGGCATTCAAAAGGTCGAAGCGGACGACAAGAACATCTGCGCCAAGTGAACCCCTGTGCGGGTGTGGCCATCTCATTGCACGACGACACGCCTGCCCATCGGGCCGGACGCACCATGAACAAGGGGAGGGCCGATGCGGCAGCCGCGGCTGAGCGCGGGGCGCGGGGCGGCGAAGCCGCAGGGCACGGACGAGGGCACCGCCGAGGGGGCGGAGCAGGACGCCCGTGAGCAAGACGCGGGCCGGTCCGGCAGCGCGGAAGCGCGGCTGCCCGCCCAGCAGGACGGCGAGGCGGCAGCCCCTGCCGGGAAAACCGGGACCGCCACCGACGACGAACCGGCGGGCAAGCGCCCCCGCACCCGTACCGGCCGAATAGTGCGCTGGTCCGTGCTCGGACTCGCGTTCCTGGTGCTCGCGGCGGCGGCCGGCGGCTATTTCTACTACACGCACCTCAACCGCAACATCAAGAAGGAACGGCTCAACCTCGGCGACAAGCAGCTCGACCGCAGCGCCGCCAACGCCGTCGGCCAGCGCCCCCTGAACATCCTGCTGCTGGGCTCCGACAGCCGTAACAGCCCGGAGAACGTGGCTCTCGGCGGCGCCCGCGACGACGCCGGCCGCAAGCCGCTCGCCGACGTGCAGATGCTCGTGCACGTCTCGGCGGACCGCAGCAACATGTCGGTCATCAGCGTGCCCCGCGACACCCGGGTGACCATCCCCAAGTGCACCGACCCCGAGGACGGCACGGTCTACAAGGAGACCAACAGCCAGATCATCAACACCAGCCTCATGAACGGCGGTCCGGGCTGCACGGTCGCCGCGTGGGAGGAGCTCACCGGCATCCCCGTCGACCACTTCATGATGATCGATTTCGCGGGTGTGGTGAGCATGGCGGACGCGGTCGGCGGCGTCCCGGTCTGCGTCGACAGCAACGTCTACGACAGCAAGTCCGGGCTGCGCCTGGAGAAGGGCACGCACAAGGTCAGGGGCGAGCAGGCCCTGCAGTGGCTGCGCACCCGGCACGGCTTCGAGGACGGCAGCGACATCGGCCGTACCCACGCGCAGCACATGTACATGAACGCGATGGTCCGGCAGCTGAAGTCCGGCACGAAGCTGACCGATCCGGGCCAGCTCACCGATCTCGCCGAGGCCGCCACGAAAGCCCTGACCGTCGACAAGGACCTGGGCTCGGTCAAGAAGCTGTACGACCTCGCCCAGGACATCCAGCGGGTGCCGACGGAGCGCATCACCATGACGACGATGCCGTGGGTGGCCGACCCGCGGAACCCGGACGCGCACGTCATCCCCAAGCCCGGTGACGCGGACAAGCTCTTCTCGCTCGTCCGCAACGACATCGCCCTCGACGGCAAGGACCCGACCAAGGACCCCAAGGACTCCTCACCGGCCCCGACCCCCACGAGCAGGGCCGACATCGCGGTGACCGTCTTCAACGGCACCGGCACCCCCACCCAGCCCCCCGCCACCGGCCGCTCCTCGGGCATCGCCGCGCACCTGGTCGAGCAGGGCTTCACCAAGGCCGTCGCGGACTCCGCGCCCCGCGCGCAGGCCGATACGACGCTCACCTATGCCAAGGCGTCCCTGCGCGGCGACGCCGAGGCCGTGGCCAAGGCCCTCGGGCTGCCGGAGAGCGCGCTGCGCATGTCGACGGGCGTCACGGGCATGACGCTCGTCATCGGCGCGGACTGGCGAACGGGCACGACGTACCCGAAGGGCGGCGGCGGTACGGCCGCGACGGCGACGCCGGACGCGAAGCGCGGCAAGGCCGACGAGCCGGGCAGCGCCGGGTCCCCGTCCACAGCGCCCTCCGGCACTCCCGGCAGCTCCGGCAACCCCGGCGATCCCAGCAACAAGGCCCCGGAGAGCGCCGATCCGCTCAACGGGGACGACACCTCGGCCTGCATGAAGGTCAATTCGCTGAATCGTTTCTGACCTGAATCATTTCTGGCCTGAATCATTGCCGACCTGAACCGTTGCCGGCCTGAACCGTTTCCGAGGCGCCCCGCCCCCGGAGCGGCGCTACCCGTTGCGCACGGCCGGCCTGCGGCTGGCGATGACCCTGCGCGCGAGCGAGCGCGGGCTGGTGAGGAAGCCGACGCCCCACGACATGTGCATCGTCGCCAGCGCCACCGGGATCTGCGCACGTGCCCTGAGCGGCAGCCCCTTGCCCGCGGGCACCGAACCGGCCGCGATCGCCGCCAGATAGCCGCCCGGCACGACGAGCGCCCACGGCGTGACCGCGGCCCCGGCCACCAGGCCGGCCGCGATGGCCACGACGGCGGTCGGCGGCGCCAGGTAGCGCAAGTTGATCGAGCCCTGGTGGTAGCGGGCGACCACGTGCCGCCAGCGCCCGTAGTCCTTGTACTGCCGCGCGAGCGCCTTCACGCTCGGGCGCGGCCGGTAGGAGACCTTCAGCTCCGGCGAGAACCAGATCAGCCCGCCCGCCTCACGGATGCGGAAGTTCAGCTCCCAGTCCTGGGCGCGGATGAACTCCTCGTTGTAGCCGCCCTGTTGCTCCAGCGCCTCACGCCGGAAGACGCCCAGGTACACCGTCTCGGCGGGCCCGGCCTCGCCCCCGGTGTGGAAGGCCGCGTTGCCCACCCCGATCTTCGAGGTCATGGCGGCGGCGACGGCCTGCTCCCAGGCGTTCTCGCCCTCGGCGTGCATGATGCCGCCGACGTTCTGCGCGCCGGTCTCCTCCAGCAGCCGCACGGCGGTGGCGATGTAGTCCGGCGAGAGCATGCCGTGCCCGTCGACGCGCACGACGACCGGGTGCCGGGACGCCTTGATCGCGGCGTTGAGCGCGGCGGGGGTGCGGCCGCTGGGGTTGGGCACGGTGTGCACCCGGGGGTCCTCGCGGACCAGCTCGGCGGCGATCTCGTCCGTACGGTCCGTGGACGGGCCGAGCGCGATCACCACCTCCAGCTCGCCGGGGTAGTCCTGCTCCAGGATGTGCCGGACGGAGGTGCGCAGGTGCCGCTCCTCGTTGAGCACCGGCATGATCACGGAAACGGCTGGTGGCTGCTGTTCGGGCATGGTTCCTCGGGGGTTCGGGGGTCACCCCCCGGTGGACGGCTCGTCGGTCACGTTACCGCCATCGGCGGGCACCGGGCCGCCCCGGTCGGCGTGGGAGACCGGACCGTTGATCGTATTGACCTACTGTTGCCGGTCCGTCCCGCCTGTCGCGGAGGTCACGACATGACCGCACCGGACCCGCCCGGCCCTCCCGAGCCGCTCCCGGCGGGTGCCGCCAGGCCCGGCCCCCGGCACGGCGCCCCCCGGCGGCCGCACTGGGGGCTGCGCGCCGCCGTCGCGGCCTCGGCCGTGATCCTGGCCACGAGCGGGATCGGGCACGCGGTGATGACCCGCATCGACGACGGCATCGGCCGCGTCGACGCCTTCCGGGGCCTGACCCACCGGCCGTCCTCGGGCAAGGGCACCAACTTCCTGCTCGTCGGCACCGACGGCCGGGACCGCATCAGCGAGGACGAGCGCAGCCTGTACCACCTGGGCGGTGACCCCTGCCACTGCACGGACACCGTGATGCTGGTGCACCTGTCCGCCGACCACCGCCGGGCCGCCGTGGTGAGCCTGCCGCGCGACACGTACACCGAGATCCCCGAGCGGACCGACGAGTCCGGGCGGCTGCGCCCCGCGCACCCGCAGAAGCTCAACGCCGCCTACGCGGAGGGCGGCCCGAGCCTGACCGTCCGGGCCGTGGAGCAGCTGACCGGAGTGCACGTCGACCACTTCCTGGAGGTCGACTTCGCCAGCTTCATGCGGACCGTGGACGTGCTGGGCGGCGTGCGGGTGTGCACGGACCGGCCGCTGAAGGACGACTACAGCGGCCTCGACCTGCCCGCGGGCACCAGCACGCTCAACGGCGGCCAGGCACTGCAGTACGTGCGCTCACGGCACCTCGACGAATCGGCGGACCTGGGCCGGATGCAGCGCCAGCAGCGGTTCGTCGCCTCGCTGCTGCACCGGGCGACCGGCAGCGGGGTGGTGCTCAACCCGGTGCGCTTCCACCGGCTCGCCGCGGCCCTGCTGGACTCGGTGCGCGCGGACCGGGGCCTGGGGCCGGACGAACTGGTGCGGCTGGCACGCACCACGAAAGGGCTGTCGGCCGCGTCCTCGGAGTTCGCCTCGGTGCCGGTCAGCACCGTCAACCACGTCGTGCCGCGCGTCGGCTCGACGGTGCGCTGGGACGAGGCGGGTGCCGAGCGGCTCTTCCGGGCGATGCGCGAGGACCGCCCCCTCGCCTCCGACCCCGCCGCGCAGCAGCAGTACGGGCCGCAGGCGCAGCCGCCCGTGGACGTGGAGGTGCCGCCCGCGCGGATCCACGTACAGGTCCTCGACGGCGCGGGCCGGACACCGCTGCTGCGCGCCGCCGAGCAGGGGCTGCGCGCGTCCGGCTTCGTGACCACCGAGGCCTTCGCCCCGCCCCCGGGTCCGGCGCAGCGGCCGCCCGCGCACACAGTGCTCTCCTACGACCCGCGCTGGGACCGCTCCGCGCGCTCGCTCGCGGCGGCGCTGCCGGGCGTCCGGGTGCGGCCGGTGCCGGGGCAGGGGGCGCTGATGCGGGTGGTGCTGGGCGCGGACTTCACGGCCGTACGGCCCGTACGCGCCGCGCAGGAGCCGGCACCGCCCGGGCCGGCGCCGGCGTCCCCGGCGGTGCCGGGCGGGCGCATGGTGTGCCCCGACGAGGTGTGAGCGGAGGGCGTTCTAGTCCTCGACGCCCTCGGCGGCGTGCTGCTCGCGCAGCTCCATGATCGCCCGGCGGCGGGCGAGCCGGTGCGTGCGGCGGATCTGCGCCTCCTGGTAGCGGCGCCGGTCCTTCTCGGTCTCGGGGAGCACCGGCGGTACGCGCCGGGGCTTGCCGTCCTCGTCGACGGCGGCGAAGACGAGGTAGGCGCTGCCGACCTGCACCGGCGGCGTCGACTCGTTCCAGCGCTCGGCCAGCACGCGCACCCCGATCTCCATGGAGGACCGGCCCGTCCAGTTCACCTGGGCACGCACGTGCACGAGATCGCCGACACGCACCGGGGCGAGGAACGCCATCTCGTCCATCGACGCGGTCACCGCCGGGCCCCCGGAGTGCCGGCCGGCGACCGCTCCGGCCACGTCGTCGACCAGTTTCATGATCACGCCGCCGTGGACGGTGCCCAGCAGATTGGTGTCGCCGGCGGTCATGATGTGGGAGAGCGTCGTACGGGAAGCCGAGGTCGGCTTCCCGGGTATGTCCGCGCCCTGGTCCTGGATGGTCATGTCCACCACTGTATGCCGGGCCGCCGCACAGCCCGCGGACTGCATCAGCTCTGCAACAGCACTGCCCCGATCCCGTCGCCGGTTGCGGGTCCGCTCGCCTCACCGGGCACACTTCCTGCATGAGCAATTGGTCCGAAGGACGTACCGGCGGCCGGCGGGACGGCTACGGCTACGGACGCGGCAGCACCGGCGCCGAGCCGGAGGGCGCCCGCGCCATGCCGCACGTCCGCCGCGACAGCCCTCCCCCGCAGTACCGCCCGTCCTCGGGCCAGGGACCCGGCGCGCACCACCGGGCGCCCGGCCGTCCCGCCGACGGCTACAACACCGGCCAGGTCTACGGACGCGGCGGCCCGGCGGGCCCCGGGCGCGGCCGCGGCGGCAGCGGACCGCGTCCCCCGCGCTCCGGGCGCCGCCCTAACTGGCGCAAGCGCATCACTGTCGGGCTCGTCACACTCGTCGCCGTGCTGCTGGCGGTGTCGATCGGCACGTACTTCTGGGCCGACTCCCAGCTGCGCCGCGAGGTCGACCTGGGCAAGCTCCCGGACCGGCCGCCGGCCGGGGAGGGCACCAACTACCTCATCGTCGGCTCCGACAGCCGCGAGGGCCTGTCCGACAAGGACAAGGAGGAGCTGCACACGGGCTCCGCCGACGGCAAGCGCACGGACTCGATGATGATCCTGCACACCGGCGACAACGGCACGACGATGCTGAGCCTGCCGCGCGACTCGTACGTGACGATCCCCGCGTTCACCGGGCAGAAGTCCGGCAAGCAGTTCCCTGCGGCCACGCACAAGCTCAACCAGGCGTTCGCGGACGGCGGCGCCGAACTGCTGATCCGCACCATCGAGTTCAACACCGGGCTGCGGATCGACCACTACGCGGAGATCGGCTTCGGCGGCTTCCGCAGCCTGGTCGACTCGCTGGGCGGCGTGGACATGTGCATCGACAAGCCGATCAAGGACCGGGACTCGGGCGCGGACTTCAAGGCGGGCTGCCAGACCCTCGACGGCCGGCAGTCGCTGGCCTTCGTCCGTCAGCGCCACCAGGAGGCCGACCAGGACCTGGGCCGTATGCGCAACCAGCAGAAGTTCCTCAACACCCTGGCCAAGCAGGCCGCTTCGCCGGCGACGATCCTCAACCCGTTCCGGCTCTACCCCGTCATCGGCTCCGGGCTGGACACCCTCATCGTCGACAAGGACATGGGGCTGTTCGACCTGACGTCGATGTTCTGGGCGATGAAGGGCGTCACGGGCGGGGACGGGCAGCAGCTGACCGTGCCGATCTCCAACGCGAACCTGCCGACGCGCAGCGACGGTGTCGCGGTGAAGTGGGACCCGGTGAAGTCCAAGCAGCTCTTCGAGCAGTTGAAGAAGGACCAGAAGGTCACGGTCACCGACAAGTGAGGATGCCTCAAGACCGCGAAGCAGTGATGCAGTGATGCAGTGATGCCGTGGCCCCGCACTCGTCGGAGTGCGGGGCCACGGCGCGTTCACGGGCTCAGACCGTCGGGCGTCCCAGCGCCCGGTACGTCCACCCGGCCTCCTGCCACTCGCGCGGGGACAGCGCGTTGCGGCCGTCGATGACGCGCCGCTCGGCGACGACCTCGCCCAGGGCGACCGGGTCCAGCTCGCGGAACTCGGCCCACTCGGTGAGGTGCAGCACCACGTGCGCCCCCCGGCACGCCTCCGCCGCGCTGTCGGCGTAGCCGAGCGTGGGGAAGACGCGCCGCGCGTTGGGCATGCCCTTGGGGTCGTAGACGGTGACCTGGCCGCCCTGGAGATGGATCTGCCCGGCGACGTTGAGCGCGGGCGAGTCCCGTACGTCGTCGGAGTCGGGCTTGAAACTCGCGCCGAGGACCGCGACGCGGCGGCCCAGGAAGCCGCCGCCGACGGCCTCGCGGGCGAGCTCGACCATGTGGCTGCGGCGGCGCATGTTGATGGAGTCGACCTCCCGCAGGAAGGTCAGCGCCTCGTCGGCGCCGAGTTCACCGGCGCGGGCCATGAAGGCGCGGATGTCCTTGGGCAGGCAGCCGCCGCCGAAGCCGACGCCGGCCCGCAGGAACTTCCGCCCGATGCGGTCGTCGTGGCCGATGGCCTCCGCGAGCCGGACGACGTCGCCGCCGGCGGCCTCGCAGACCTCGGCCATCGCGTTGATGAAGGAGATCTTCGTGGCGAGGAAGGAGTTGGCGGCGGTCTTGACGAGTTCGGCCGTCGGGTAGTCGCAGACGACGAAGGGCGTGCCCTCGCCGATGGGCTTCGCGTACACCTCGCGCAGCAGCTTCTCGCCGCGCTCGCCGCCGACACCGCCTATGCCGACGACGATGCGGTCGGGGTGCAGGGTGTCCTCGACGGCGAAGCCCTCGCGCAGGAACTCGGGGTTCCAGGCGAGTTCGACCTCGGCGCCCGCCGGGGACCGCTCGGCGAGCAGGGCCGCGAGCCGGGCCGCGCTGCCGACGGGCACCGTCGACTTGCCGACGACGAGCGCCGGGCGGCGCAGCACCCGGGCGAGGGAGGTGAAGGCGGCGTCGACGTAGGACATGTCGCAGGCGTACTCGCCGTGCTTCTGCGGGGTGTTGACGCACACGAAGTGGACGTCGCCGAACTCGCCGACCTCCTCCCAGGACGTCGTGAAGCGCAGCCGTCCCGTCGAGCCCTCCAGGCCCGCGACATGCCGACGCAGCAGCTCCGTCAGCCCCGGCTCGTACATCGGGACCTCGCCCCGGGAGAGCATCGCGACCTTCTCCTGCGCCACGTCCAGGCCCAGCACCTCGAAGCCGAGCTCGGCCATCGCCGCGGCGTGCGTGGCGCCGAGGTAGCCGGTGCCGATCACGGTGATCCTGGGGGCCATGCGGTGCTCCATGTACTGACGTGCGCGGACGGGCCTCTTGCGCTGCCCGAGCATAGTCGGGGCCGGGAGCGGGAAGGATCTCGGGCGACGGCGGCGCCGGGGGGCGCGGTGCGGGCGCTGTCGGCAAGCTCACGTGGTCCGTGTCCGAGGGCCGCCCCTAGAATCGGGTTACTAAACAGTAGTTAACTCTCTGGGGAGCATGCCTTGGCGGGATCAAAGGACTTCGACCTGTACCGGCCGTCCGAGGAGCACGACGAGCTGCGCAAGGTCGTGCGCTCGCTCGCCGAGGCGAAGATCGCGCCGTTCGCCGCCGAGGTGGACGAGCAGGGCCGTTTCCCCCAGGAGGCGCTGGACGCCCTGGTGGCCGCCGATCTGCACGCGGTGCACGTCCCCGAGGAGTTCGGCGGCGCGGGCGCGGACGCGCTGGCGACCGTGATCGTCATCGAGGAGGTCGCCCGGGTGTGCGCCTCCTCCTCGCTGATCCCCGCGGTCAACAAGCTGGGCTCGCTGCCGGTCGCGCTGTCGGGCTCGCCGGAGCTGAAGAAGCGCTATCTGGCGCCGCTCGCCAAGGGCGATGCGATGTTCTCGTACTGCCTGAGCGAGCCGGACGCCGGTTCCGACGCGGCCGGGATGAAGACCCGCGCCGTGCGCGACGGCGACTCCTGGGTGCTCAACGGCGTCAAGCGCTGGATCACCAACGCCGGTGTCAGCGAGTACTACACGGTCATGGCCGTCACGGACCCGGAGAAGCGCTCCAAGGGCATCTCCGCCTTCGTCGTGGAGAAGTCCGACGAGGGCGTCTCCTTCGGCGCCCCGGAGAAGAAGCTCGGCATCAAGGGCTCCCCGACCCGCGAGGTCTATCTCGACAACGTCCGCATCCCCGCCGACCGCATGATCGGCGAGGAGGGCACCGGCTTCGCGACCGCGATGAAGACCCTCGACCACACCCGTATCACCATCGCCGCCCAGGCCCTCGGCATCGCGCAGGGCGCCCTGGACTACGCGAAGGAGTACGTGCGGGAGCGCAAGCAGTTCGGCAAGCCCATCGGCGACTTCCAGGGCATCCAGTTCATGCTCGCCGACATGGCGATGAAGCTGGAGGCCGCCCGCCAGCTGACGTACGCGGCGGCCGCGAAGTCCGAGCGTCTCGACGCCGACCTCACCTTCTACGGCGCGGCCGCCAAGTGCTACGCCTCGGACGCCGCCATGGAGATCACCACGGACGCCGTCCAGCTCCTCGGCGGCTACGGCTACACCCGGGACTACCCGGTCGAGCGCATGATGCGCGACGCCAAGATCACGCAGATCTACGAGGGCACGAACCAGGTGCAGCGCATCGTCATGGCGAGGAACCTGCCGTAACCCGCGCCTTTTGCCTGCCCTTTCACCGCCTCTTCACGCTGTTCACGGCCCCGGACGGGCCCGCCCGGTGGCGGGGCCGTCCGTGAGCCTCCAGGGTGGTCTGTACGGGCCGCAGGGGTCCGTACCCGCCGCGTTGGAGGCTCGCGTCATGCCAGAGGTCACCGGTCCGTACGCCCCCGGCACCCCCTGCTGGGTCGATCTGATGGTCCCCGAGCAGCAGGCCGCGCTGGACTTCTACCGCGACCTGTTCGGCTGGCAGGGACAGGTCGGCCCGCCGGAGACCGGGGGTTACGCGGTCTGCGAGCTCAACGGCAGGCCCGTCGCCGGGATCATGTCGGCGATGAACCCGGACGGCAGCGCGCCGGAGCCGGCGCCGCCCACCGTGTGGACCACCTACCTCGCCGTCGCCGACGCCGACGCGGCCAGCCGCGCGATCACCGCGGCCGGCGGCAAGGTCGAGCTGGGCGTCCTCGACGTGATGGACCTCGGCCGCATGGCGGTCGCCTCCGACCCGACGGGCGCCGTCTTCGGCATCTGGCAGGCCAAGGACTTCGCCGGCGCGGGCGTCACCCGCGCCCCCGGCGCCCTCGTCTGGAACGAGCTCAACACCCCTGATGTCACAGCCGCTTCGGCCTTCTACGCCGCCGCCTTCGGCATCGAGGCGACGCCCATGGAGGGCGCCGACGGCTACTTCGCCCTGAAGGCCGGCGGCGAGCCCGTCGGCGGGATGCAGAGCCTGTCCAACCTGCCCGAGGGCACACCCCCGAACTGGACGGTCTACTTCGCCGTCGACGACTGCGACAGCACGGTCGACGCCCTGATCCGCGCGGGCGGCAACGTCCTCAAGCCCCCGTTCGACATGATCGCGGGCCGTATGGCGGTGGTGCAGGACCCGTGGGGCGGCGTCTTCTGCGTGATCAAGACGAAGCCGATGGCGTGAGGCACCCGGCCTGAGGCAAGGGACCCCCGCCCCTATCCGTCCAGTTCCTCGACCGTCGCGTTGGAGGGCCCGCGCACCACGGACAGCCCCCGGGCGACCGACTCCGCGTCGCGCAGCACCCGCACCGCGTTGTGCCACGTGAGCTTCGCCAGGTCCGCCTCCGACCAGCCGCGCCGCAGCAGTTCGGCGATCAGGTTCGGATACCCGGAGACGTCCTGCAGGCCGTCCGCCGTGAACGCCGTCCCGTCGAAGTCCCCGCCGATCCCGATGTGGTCGATCCCGGCGACCTCCCGCATGTGGTCGAGGTGGTCGGCGACGGTCTCCACGGTCGCGCGCGGCCGGGGGCACCGCGCCTCGTACGCCCGGTGCACCTCCATCGCCTCGGGCGTGTGCGCCAGCGCGTCGAAGCCGTGCGCCCGCATATTGGCCTCGGCGCCACGGGTCCATTCGGCGGCGGCGGGGAGGATGAACTTCGGCACGAAAGTCGCCATCGCCACACCACCGTTGGCGGGCAGCGCGGCCAGCACGTCGTCCGGGATGTTGCGCGGATGGTCGCAGACGGCCCGCGCCGAGGAGTGCGAGAAGAGCACCGGTGCCTCGCTCACCCGCAGCGCGTCCCGCATCGTGTCGGCGGACACGTGCGAGAGGTCGACCAGCATCCCGACCCGGTTCATCTCGCGCACGACCTCCTCGCCGAACCGGGTCAGTCCGCCCGCGACGGGCTCGTCGGTCGCCGAATCGGCCCACGGCACATTGAAGTTGTGCGTGAGGGTCATGTAGCGCACGCCGAGCCGGTGCAGGGCCCGCAGCGTCGCCAGCGAGCAGTTGATGCTGTGCCCGCCCTCGGCGCCCATCAGGGAGGCGATGCGCCCCTCCTCGCGGGCGGCCTCCATGTCGTCGGCGCAGTAGCTCAGCCGCAGGTCCGACGGATAGCGCAGGGCCAACTGCCGCACGGCGTCGATCTGTTCGAGGGTGGCGCTGACGGCCGCGTCACCGGCGAGGGAGCAGCGCACGTACACGGACCAGAACTGCGCGCCGACGCCGCCCGCGCGCAGCCGGGGCAGGTCGGTGTGCAGACAGGCGCTCTGGTCGGCGGCGATGTCGCGGCGGTCGAGGTCGTAGCGGACCTGTTCGCGCAGCGCCCAGGGCAGGTCGTTGTGGCCGTCGACGACGGGGTGCGCGGAGAGGAGGGCGCGGGCGCGGTCGAGGAGTTCGCCGCCGGCGCTGTCTGTGTTCGTTGTGTCGGTCATGGCGTTCACTGCCCGAATCCGAAGCCGTTGGCGCCCTCGATCCGGGCGCGCAGCCGCTTGCCCTTCTCGGTGGCCTGGGTGTTGAGGTCCTCCTGGAACGCGCGCATCCGGTCCTGGAGTTGCCCGTCGTGCGCGGCGAGCATCCGGACGGCCAGCAGCCCGGCGTTGCGGGCACCGGCCACGGAGACGGCGGCGACCGGCACCCCGGCGGGCATCTGCACGATGGACAGCAACGAGTCCATGCCGTCGAGGTACTTGAGCGGGACGGGCACGCCGATGACCGGCAGCGGGGTGACGGAGGCGAGCATGCCGGGCAGATGGGCGGCGCCGCCCGCGCCCGCGATGACCGCCTTCAGGCCGCGTCCGGCGGCCTGTTCGCCGTAGGCGACCATCTCGCGGGGCATACGGTGCGCGGAGACGACATCGACCTCGTAGGGGACGTCGAACTCGGTGAGCGCCTTGGCGGCCTCGGCCATGACGGGCCAGTCGGAGTCGGAGCCCATGACGATGCCGACCAGGGGGGAACCGTTCATTCGGTGATCGTTCCTCGCAGGTATCCGGCGGCGTGGCGGGCGCGGTCGAGCACGTCGTCCAGGTCGTCGCCGTAGGTGTTGACGTGTCCGACCTTGCGGCCGGGCTTCACGTCCTTGCCGTACATATGGATCTTCAGGCCGGGGTCGCGGGCCATGCAGTGCAGATACGCCGCGTACATGTCGGGGTAGTCGCCCCCGAGGACGTTGGCCATGACCGTCCAGCGGGCGCGGGGGCGGGGGTCGCCGAGCGGGAGGTCGAGCACGGCCCGTACGTGGTTGGCGAACTGGGAGGTGACGGCGCCGTCCTGGGTCCAGTGGCCGGAGTTGTGCGGGCGCATGGCGAGCTCGTTGACGAGGACGCGGCCGTCGCGGGTCTCGAACAGCTCGACCGCGAGATGGCCGACGACGCCCAGCTCCGCCGCTATCTTCAGGGCGAGTTGCTGGGCGTGCGCGGAGAGCTCGTCGGACAGGCCGGGCGCGGGCGCGATCACGGTGTCGCACACGCCGTCGACCTGGACGGACTCCACGACGGGATAGGAGACGGCCTGGCCGTGCGGAGAGCGCACGACGTTCGCCGCGAGCTCGCGGACGAAGTCGACCTTCTCCTCGGCGAGCACGGGCACACCGGCCCGGAACGGCTCGGCGGCCTCGGCGGCGTCGCGCACGACCCACACGCCCTTGCCGTCGTAACCGCCGCGCACCGTCTTGAGGACGACCGGAAACCCTCCGGCCTCCGCGGCGAAGCGCTCCACATCGGCCGGATCCGCGACGAGGCGGTGCCGTGGACAGGGGATGCCGATCGCGTCGAGCTTCGCCCGCATCACGCCCTTGTCCTGGGCGTGCACCAAAGCGTCGGGCCCTGGCCGGACGGGAATTCCGTCCGCTTCCAGGGCCCGCAGGTGCTCGGTCGGTACGTGTTCGTGATCGAAAGTGATCACGTCACAGCCTTGTGCGAACGCACGAAGGGTGTCGAGATCACGGTGATCACCGATGACGACCTCGTTCACCACCTGGGCCGCCGAGTCCTGTGGGGCGTCACTGAGCAGCTTGAATCTGATACCGAGGGGGATGCCCGCCTCGTGGGTCATACGGGCGAGCTGGCCGCCGCCGACCATGCCGACTACCGGGAACGTCACGCACCCCAGGGTATCCGCACACGCGAACACCCCCGACCGCCCTTGGACGATCGCACGAGTCCCGGCCGGGTCCCGGGCGTGGCCGATATGTTCCGGCCGCACCACGCGTTCGCCCCGCGTTCACCGGCCGCGGCCCTCCGGGAACGGATCCTCCGGATAGCATGAGGGCCGCCCGAGCCGCAGGAGGGACGCCCGCGTGCCCCCGGCCCGGCTTTCCGTTCCTCTTCCCGACCTGTCCCCCGACCGTCCATCAACGGAGCCTGACGATCGTCATGAGTCAACGGCGCGCAGTGCGTTCCCGGCTGGAGCGACTGGCCCGCGAGATCGCGAAGTTCGGCGCGGTCGGGGCCATCGGGTTCGTGGTCAACTTCATCGTCTTCAACTTCTGCCGGCACGTGCTGGACCTCGCCGTGGTGCGGTCCGGCATCATCGCGACCGTCGTCGCGATCGCCGCCAACTACGTGGGCAACCGCTACTGGACGTACCGCGACTGCGACCGCAGCCGGCGCAGCCGTGAGCTGTGGCTGTTCCTGCTGTTCAGCGGCGCGGGCCTGGTGATCGAGAACGGCGTCCTGGCGATCGCCTACTACGGCCTGGACTTCCGCTCCGCGCTCGCGTCCAACATCGCCAAGAACGTGGTGGGCCTGGGCCTGGGCACGGTCTTCCGCTTCTGGTCCTACCGCACGTGGGTGTTCCGCCGGGCGGCCGTCCAGACCGCTGAATCGTTCCTCGTGGACGGCAGGCCGCAGCGGGTCCGGGCGGGGAAGTAACGGGGGACCCGCGCGGGGACTTGGCGGCGGGCCGCAGGCCGACTCGGAGCGGCGGGGCCGCAGGCCCTACGCCTCCGCGCCGCTCTCCGGCCGCTCCCCGCGCTGCTCGTCCCCCACAGCACCGGGGGCGTCCTTCCGGGCAGGCGCCTCACGCTCCTCCGGCACCTCCGGGACCTCCGGCTGGTCCGCGTCCCGGCTCAGGAAGAGCGCGAAGACCGGCGGGCTGGCCTGCAGGAGTTCCAGACGCCCCCCGTCCGCCTCGGCCAGATCGCGGGCGACCGCGAGGCCCAGACCGGTGGAGTTGCGGCCGCTGACCGTGCGCTCGAAGACCCGGGCCCCCAGGTCGGGCGGGACACCGGGGCCCTCGTCGGAGACCTCGACGACGGCCTGGTTGCCGGTGACGCGGGTGCGCAGGGCGACCGTACCGTCGCCGTGCATCAGGGAGTTCTCGATGAGTGTGGCGATGACCTGGGAGACGGCACCGGGGGTGCCGACGGCGCGCAGGCCCTGCCGGCCGGAGCGCACCAGCGCCCGGCCCTCGCTGCGGGAGGCGGGCCGCCACTCCTCGATCTGCTGCTTGATGACCTCGTCGAGGTCGAAGGTGACGGCCGAGCTGGACTGCGGATCACGGGAGTTGGTCAGCAGCCGCTGCACGACGTCGGTGAGCCGCTCGACCTGGGTGAGGGCGATCGTGGCCTCTTCCTTGACCGTGTCGGGGTCGTCGGTGAGGGTGATCTCCTCCAGCCGCATGGACAGCGCGGTCAGCGGGGTGCGCAGCTGGTGCGAGGCGTCGGCGGCGAGCCGCCGCTCGGCGGTGAGCATCCGGGCGATGCGCTCGGCGCTGGAGTCCAGGACGTCGGCGACGCGGTCGAGTTCGGGCACGCCGTAGCGGCGGTGCCGGGGCCGGGGGTCGCCGGAGCCGAGCCGTTCGGCGGTCTCGGCGAGGTCGGTGAGGGGCGCGGTGAGCCGGTTGGCCTGCCGTACGGCCAGGAAGACGGCGGCGACGACGGCGAGCATGGCGACGGCGAGGATCACCAGCAGGGTGCGGCCCACCTCGCGGCTGACCGCCGAGCGGGACTCCTCGACCCGTACGGTCTCGCCCTCCTCACCCTTCTGTGTCGCGGTGATGACCCCGCCCGCGGGCCGCTCGCCGATCTGGATGGGCGGCTGGCCGGGGATCTCGATGCGCGCGTAGCGGTCGGGGGTGATCTGTTCGCTGAGCACCCCCGACTCGACGCGCTCGTTCGCGGCCAGTCTGCTGTCGACGATGCTGACCAGCCGCACGGCCTCCGACTGCACGCTCTCCTGCGCGCTGCTCTCGATGGTGCGGGTCTCGACGATCACCAGGGAGATGCCGAAGACGGCGATCACGACGAGAACGACGGCGAGTGTGGAGTTGATCAGTCGGCGGCGCACGGGACCGGGTTACCTCGGGTCAGCTCTTCTCGAAGCGGAAACCGACACCGCGGACGGTGGCGATGTACCGCGGGTTCGCCGCGTCGTCGCCCAGCTTCTTGCGGAGCCAGGAGATGTGCATGTCCAGCGTCTTGGTGGAGGACCACCAGGTGGTGTCCCACACCTCGCGCATCAGCTGGTCGCGGGTGACGACCCGGCCGGCGTCCCGGACCAGGACCCGCAGCAGGTCGAACTCCTTGGCGGTGAGCTGGAGTTCCTCGTCGCCCATCCAGGCGCGGTGCGACTCGACGTCGATGCGCACCCCGTGGGTGGCGGGCGGCTGCTGGGTGTCGGCGGTGCCGCGGCGCAGCAGGGCCCGCACCCGGGCCAGCAGCTCCGCGAGCCGGAAGGGCTTGGTCACATAGTCGTCGGCGCCGGCGTCCAGGCCGACCACGGTGTCCACTTCGTCGGCGCGCGCGGTCAGCACCAGCACCGGGAAACCGTGGCCCTCGGTGCGCAGCCTGCGGCAGACCTCCAGGCCGTCCATGCCGGGCAGCCCGAGGTCGAGGACGAGCAGGTCCACTCCTCCTTTGAGGCCGGCGTCGAGGGCCGCGGGGCCGTCTTCTCGCACCTCCACCTCATAGCCCTCACGGCGCAGGGCGCGTGCGAGCGGTTCCGAGATGGACGCGTCATCCTCGGCGAGCAGTACTCGGGTCATGCCGTTGATGGTAGTCCGCCCGGGCGCACGTCAGAGGTGTACTCACAGCTACCACGGGCAACACTTCACCAAGAGCAAACCCACCTTCGAATCCTTCCGAACGGTTCCGCGAAAGGCTGTGATCCGCGTCTCAACCGCTTCCGTTTCGGGGCAGTGTGTGACGTATGGTGACCTGCACGTCTGTACCAAGCACCCGGAGGACCTTCGGCCACCACCGCACGCCGAAGGTCTCTGTTGTGCCAGAGGCTGGGCCACCAGCCTTGTAGGACAGTGAATGACCTGTCGGCCGGGTCCACCGCGCGAGGATGCGCGGGGGCGTGGATCCCGGTGTACGGCCGTCCTGCCGGCCTCTCCCGTCCAGTGGAGGGCCGAACCCCTGGGGCGTGGGGGCGGGCGGTGCAGTAGCCGGTGCCGGCCAACCCCACAAGGGCGCGCAATCGCTCGACCGCGCGTCCCGACACACAAGGATCGACCATGGCGTCCAGCCTGACGAAGGGAAGCCCGGCCCCGGAGAAGACCTCTCCCGCCGGCGGCAAGACCCTTCTCGGCCATCCGATTGGCCTGGCCCCGCTCTTCCTGACGGAGATGTGGGAGCGCTTCAGCTACTACGGCATGCGTGCCCTTCTCGTCGTCTACCTGATCGCCGGCGGCCCGGACGCCAAGCCCGGCTCCCAGGGCGGCGGCCTCCACATGCCCGAGACGAGCGCGCTCGCGATCTACTCGGTCTACGTGGCCATGGTGTACCTGCTCACGATGCCGGGCGGCTGGATCGGTGACCGGGTCTGGGGCCCGCGCAAGACCGTCGCCATCGCGGCCGGCGTGATCATGGTGGGTCACCTGGTGCTGGCGATCCCCGGCCAGGCCTCCTTCTTCGCCGGTCTGGCGATCGTGGCGGTCGGCTCGGGTCTGCTGAAGGCCAATATCTCCACGATGGTCGGCCACCTCTACGACGGCCCGCAGGACCCGCGCCGCGACGGCGGCTTCACGATCTTCTACATCGGCATCAACCTCGGCAGCTTCTTCTCGCCGCTGGTGATCGGCACGATCGGTCAG
The DNA here is from genome assembly GCF_042656465.1 of Streptomyces gamaensis. Taxonomy (NCBI): domain Bacteria; kingdom Bacillati; phylum Actinomycetota; class Actinomycetes; order Kitasatosporales; family Streptomycetaceae; genus Streptomyces; species Streptomyces gamaensis. Next base: position 222,988 of record NZ_JBHSPB010000010.1, on the reverse strand, counting down.
AAGTTCAACTGGCACCTCGGCTTCGCCATCGCGGCCGCGGGCATGGGCCTGGGTCTGATCTGCTTCCTGTTCGGCACCCGCTGGATGTCCCCGCAGAGCAGTGTCGTGCCGACCCCGCTGACGGTCGCCGAGCGCAACACCTGGCTGAAGAAGGGCCTGATCTGGCTGGCCATCGCCGCCGTCTTCTACGGCGCGATCGTCGCCTCCGGCCAGTGGAACCTGAAGTGGGCGCTGTACCCGATCACGATCGCCGGTCTGATCATCCCGGTCACCGTGCTCCTGCGCATCAAGCGCGACAAGGACCTCTCGGACACCGAGCAGACCAAGGTCAGCGGCTACATCTGGTTCTTCGTCGCCGCCGCCGTGTTCTGGATGATCTTCGACCAGGCCGGCTCGACGATGTCGACCTTCGCCGAGAAGCAGACCTCCGACACCCTCTTCGGTCTGAGCTTCCCCTCCACCTGGTTCCAGTCCGTGAACCCGGCCTGGGTCATGGCGCTCGCCCCGGTGATCGCCTCCGTGTGGATGGCGCTCTCGCGCCGCAACCGCGAGCCCAGCACCACGGTGAAGTTCGCGATGGCGATGTTCTTCATCGGCGCCTCGTTCGCGATCTTCGTCGTCCCGATGCTGATGACGCAGGACGGCGGCAAGGCGAGCCCGATGTGGCTGCTGTCGATCTACATGATCCAGACCATCGGTGAGCTGTGCCTGTCCCCCGTGGGCCTGTCGGTCACGACCAAGCTGGCGCCGCAGAAGTACGCGAGCCAGATGCTGGGCGTGTGGTTCCTCGCGGTCACCGCGGGCGACTGCTTCACGGGTCTGCTCTCGCTGAACGACGTGAAGCTCAACAGCCCCGTCATGGTCGGTATCGAGGCGGTGATGGCGGTCGTCGCCGGTATCGCGGTGTGGGTGTACCGCAAGCGCATCGTGGCGCTCATGGGCGACGTCCGCTGAGGACGCCCCGCTCGCACGACCGGGTGCCCCCGGCGCGGATTCCGCGCCGGGGGCACCGGCTTTTCACCGGCTTGTCACCGGCGCCGTCTGCCCGTGGGGTCCGCGTCGCGGGTGAACCACGGCAGCGCGGGGGCGCTGCCGTTCACGGGTGCGGACGCGCCGTCCGTACGGGCCGGGGAGCCGTCGTCCGTACGGGCCGGGGCGGCGGCGGTGCGCGGGCGCAGCCGGTCCACGACCGCCATCCCGGCCCGGTACAGGCCCGCCGGGACCACCACGCACAGCAGGATCCAGAACAGCGTCACGCCCCAGGGCCGGGGGACGTCCCAGGGCTTCTCGACGAGCACCTTGCCGCCGTAGGTGAGCGAGACCGTGTAGTCGCCGTGCGCGCCCGCCGCGAGCTCCACGTCGAGCGCGACCCGGGCCCGCCGCCCCGCCCGGATCGTGCCCCGCCAGCGCCGGTCCTCCCAGCTGGGGGCGAGCACCCCGTGCGCGGTGCCGACCCGGAAGACGGGGTCGCGGGCGGGTGCCGAGCCGACGTTGCCGAGGGTGACGACCAGGGTGCGGCGCGGCGGCGCCCCGAACCACGTGAGCAGCCCGCTCCTGCCGTCGAGCCGCGCGGAGATCACCCCCAGCCGCTCGTCGCCGCTCTGCTCCGGCAGCGGCGCGACGGGGTGCCCGGCGACGGTGAAGGCCGCGTCGGCGGCCGTCCCGTCGTCCGTGACGGCCGCCACGTGCACGACGCACGGGCAGGGCTTCGGGGGCGCGGCGACGGGCAGTTCACGCCGGAAGGCGCCGTCGTGGCCAGTGGTCACGGTCCGCCCTTCCGCGTTCGCGCAGGCGTTGGTACCGCCGATCATGTTCTGCCCACAAATGATCAACGTCAACAACGTCCCCGGCCGCCACCCGCCCCCACTGACCGTCACGGTCCCCCCGGCCCCGGCAGCGCCCCGGTCCAGCGCGACGGTGGGCCCGTCGGAAGCGTGCGCGGCGGGCAGCAGCACGAGAAGGGGGATGAGGAGGAGGGCGGCGAGCAGGGTGAGCACGGCGCGGGCGCAGAGGCGGAGGGGCTTCACGGGGCGGCTCCCGGGGCGGGGGTGCCGTCGGGGGCGGGGGCGGGGGTGCCTCCCGGCGCGGGGGCGCGGGTGCTTCCGGGGGCAGGGGTGCCAGCCGGAGCGGGGGTCGCCTGCGGGCGGGGGGTGTCGGGGGCGGTCGCGGGAGTGCCGCCGGCACCCGGCGCGGGACCGCCTCCCGGCGCGCGAGCGGCGGCGCTTCCGGGGGTGGTGCCGGCTGCCGGTGTAGGGGTCGCCCCTGTACGAGGTGCGTCGGCGGCGCTCGTGGGGGTGCCGTCGGCACCCGGGGCGGGGAGACCTCCTGGCGCGGGGACGTGGGTACTTCCGGCGGCGGAACCGCGTGCCGGGGCCGAGGTCGCCCCTGTGCAGGGGGCATCGACGGCACTCGCGGGAGTGCCGTCGGCACCCGGCGCGGGACCGCCTCCCGGCGCGCGAGCGGCGGCGCTTCCGGGGGCAGGGCTGCCCGCCGACGAGGAGGCACGCGCGACCGGTTCAGGGGTGCCTTCCGGGGCGGGGTCGCGCGGGGTCGGGGGGCGGGGGGCGGAGCCCCCTGCGGGGGTTCGGGGGCGGAGCCCCCGGGGGGAAAGCTTTCGTTTCCGGGTGCCGGGTGGGTGGGGGGGAGTGGTGGGCCGGAAACGCATCCGCATCCGCAGCCGCAGCCACACCGCGCACCCGCACACGCCCCCGGCAAGCACCCCCGTGGGCCCGAGCCACCGCCACGGCACGTACCCGGCGGAGCCCACCGCTGGGGCGGCCCCCCGCGCCGTCGCGGTGACCCGGACCGTGACCAGGTCCCAGCGGGGCGCCCCGGGCCAGCGTTCGGCCAGCGGGGCCCGCCCGCCGGGCGGCAGCGCGGACGGCACGCCGTCAGGCGTACGGCGCAGCACTTCGCCGAAGAGCCCCTCGGCCCGGATCGCCACCCGCGGAGCGACAAGCACCGTATTGCCCCGGTTGACGAGCGCGTAGTGGATGACGGCGCCGCCCCCGTCACCGCCGACGCGGAGGTTCTCGACGGCGAGTGCGGGCAGCGCGGCGCCGCGTACGCGCACGGTGAGCCGGACGCGGGCGGTACGCCCGTCCGCCGTGGCGAGGATCGCGGCCGGGTGGTCGCCGGGTCCGGCGTCGGCGGGCACGCTGACGCCGACGGGGACGTCCGCGCGGGTACGGGCGGGGACCTCCAGTCTCCGCGCGCCGAGCGCGATCCAGGGGCCGGTGCCGCGCAGTTCGAGGGTGAGCGGCCGGTCCGCGGGGTTGACGACCGAGAGTCTGTCCTCCAGGACCGTGCCCGGGGTGCCCTCCAGATAGAACGCGGACCGGTCCTCGGCGCCGGGTCCGGACCGGCCGGCGGGGACGGGCACCACGGCCCAGTCCTTCGCGTCCGCGAACGCACCGTTTGCGGCAGGGGAGTTGAGGAGGATGAGGGCGAGCGCGGTGACGCTGAGTACCGCGGCGAGGCGGCGCCCCGTGCCACGGCGGGGGGACGTCGGCGGCATCGGCGGCTCCCTGGGTCCCGGTGTACGTACGGGGGTGCGGGTGGGTCAGCGGGGGTCGGCGGGACGGTGGCGCCGGGTGAGCCAGAGGGCGCCGCCGACGCCGGAGAGGAGCAGGGTGCCGCCGAGGGTGCCGAGGGCGATGGCGGAGTCGGAGGGCCCGGTCTGCGGGAGCTTGCCGCCGGTGGAGCCGGCGCCGGTGGTGCCCGTACCGCCGGTGTCGCCGCCGGTGCTCGTACCGCCCGTACCGCCCGTACTGCCCGTACCGCCCGTACCGCCCGAACTGCCGGAGCCGCCCGAGCCGTTGGTGCCGGAACTCGACCCGGACGTGGACCCGGAGCTCGACCCGGACGTGGATCCCGACGACGAGCCACCGGAGCCGCCGGAGCTGCCGCCCGGGGCCTTGACGTCGAGGGTCAGGGAGGGCTTGGGGTTGTTGGAGGGGGTGCAGGTCGTGGTGGTGCCCATCGCGGCGATGGTCAGGACGGAGGCCGTGAAGGTGACCTTGCCGCTCTTCTTGGGGGTGTAGGTCCCCGACAAGTCGTTGATCTTTATGGGGGTGTTGGGCGGGATCGCCGCGTCGTTCGCGGGTCCCTCGACCGGGACCGTACCGCTGTCGTCGCCGCCGAGCTTGACGACGGCGCTCGGTTTCATCACGCCCTTGGGGAGCTCGATGGGGCTGGAGGAGACACCTTTGCCGAAGATCACGGTGAGCTTGTAGGTGTCACCACTGGGCTCCGCCTTGATGTCGATGGGCGACACGGCGCTCTTGTCACCGATCGGTGTCTTGCACTGGTAGTTGACGTCGACGGATTCGGCGGCCGCGGGCGGGGCGGCCAGCAGGAGCGCCCCGCCGGCCAGCAGCGCGGCGAGGGCGGGGGTGCCGTGCCGGATGACGGGGTGACGTGGGTCGCGGAACACCTCGGTTCCCCTCTCGTCCGGTGTCGTCGCCGGTGCGCGGACGCACGACTACTGACGACACATCAGATCGGGCCGACGACGGTACGCCGGGGACCGCGAGGAGGGAAGAGAGGGACGAGACAGAAGACCGTTGCGCCGCAGGACGGTCAGAAGCCCGGACGGCAAGGAGCGGTCAGGAAGGCGCGGCGAGCTCCGCCCAGACCGTCTTCCCGGCACCGTTCTCATTGCGGACGACGCCCCAGTCGAGGCACAGCCGCTGGACGATGAACATGCCGTGCCCGCCGGGCCGGCCCGCGCGGTGGGGGTTGCGGGGGGCGGGCGCGCCGGCGCCGAGGTCGGTGACCTCCAGCCGCAGCACCTTGTCCGCGCAGCTGACGCGGAGTTCCTCGGGGCCGTCGGCGTGCAGGCAGGCGTTGGTGACCAGTTCGGAGACGACGAGCAGCACGTCCTCGGCCGCGGCCCGGTGGTCGGCGGTGAGCGCGGGCAGCCAGCCCCAGTCGGTGAGCGCGGCCCGGGTGAAGTCGCGCGCCATCGGCACAGCACCGCTGACGTCGACGAGACGCAGCCGACGGGTACGGGCAGCGGCCGCGGCGGGCGCGTGCGCCTCGGCCGCCGGCTCCGCACTCGCGGCCGTACCCGCCGACGGCGGCTCGGCGGGTACGGACGGACGCGCCGGAACCGGGCCCCGCGCCACCGGGGAGGGCGTGCCGCAGGAGGCGCTGCCGCCCGGCTGCGGACCGGAGTCGCCCGGCGGAGGCCACGGCCGCGTGGTGCTCATCAGCACTTCACCTCACCGATTCCCGATTCAGAAAATTGTGGTCACCTGGCAGATTGCCGGATTCGGCAGACAGACTCCTGCCCGACCGTCCCGGAGAAACACCCGTGACTTCACCGCGATCCCTGTGACGCGCGCAACGTGACGCACGTGACACGGATTCCTTCGGCGGCGGAGCCCGGCTGCGGGCTTCAGTCGGCGAGCGCCGAATCGAGCGAATCGTGGACGGTGAAGACCGCCTCGGCTCCGGTGATCTCGAAAACCCGGGCCACGACGGGCCGCATCGCGGCCAGATGGATCCCACCGCCCGCCGCCTCGGCCTTCAGCCGGGCTCCGAGCAGCACGTTCAGACCCGTGGAATCACAGAACTCCAGCTGGGAGCAGTCCACGACCAACCGGGCCCGGCCCTCCTCGACGCAGGCGTCGAGCGGCTTGCGCAGCAACTCGGCCGTGTGGTGATCGAGCTCACCTGCCGGCGTGACAACGGCGCTCTTTCCATGAGGCCTGACATCGACACTCAGCCGGCCCCTGCTCGCACTGCCGACCATCCCGCGATCCATCCGTATCCCTTCCCGGTGTGGCTGCGTGGGGCTTCGAGAACCCTACGCCTTCCATACGCCCTCGGGAAGCCGAAGATCCGGCATTTCAGACATAGCCGGATGTAACGCACTTGCCATGTGGAGGTAAAGCCCGGTAGGGCTAGTAGAGGACATTCCGCCACAGACGGCTTTGGAGGCGCCGCACACCGCAGCACGACGCACACGGCATCGGCAGCCTTATGCCGAGAATGATGGAGGAGACCCATGTCACCCCGGCTCGACGCATCGCGCGACTGCCTCCGGCAGGCCGCGTCGTCGAATGGCGCGCACCGTGCGCGCACCACCCCAGACTTGGCCGTCGCGGTCCCGGCCCGCGAGCGGCACGCGCGCGGCGGTTCCACCGCCGCGGCGGAGAGCGCCCCGTACGCGGACGGCGCCCCGCAGCACTTCGAGGGCGACCCGTACACCGGCGACGCGCCCCGTATTCCCGCTCCGCGGGCCGCCGCCGGCCCCGACGGGACCGGCCACCGGACCGTTCTCGACCCCCGCGAGGTCGATCCCCGCGAGGTCGACCCGCTCGACGCGCGAGCCCTTTCGAAGACGCTTTTCGCGCGGCTCACCGAACTCGAAGAGGGCACGCACGAATACGCGTACGTCCGTAACACCCTCATCGAACTCAACCTGGCGCTCGTGAAGTTCGCCGCCTCCCGGTTCCGTTCGCGCAGCGAACCGATGGAGGACATCATCCAGGTCGGCACGATAGGCCTGATCAAGGCCATCGACCGGTTCGAGCTCAGCCGGGGCGTGGAATTCCCCACGTTCGCGATGCCGACGATCATCGGCGAGATCAAGCGCTTCTTCCGCGACACCAGCTGGTCCGTGCGCGTCCCGCGCCGCCTCCAGGAACTCCGCCTGGACCTGGTCAAGGCCGGCGACGAGCTCGCCCAGCAGCTCGACCGCTCCCCCACCGTCGCCGAACTCGCCCAGCGCCTCGGCATCTCGCAGGACGAGGTCGTCGAGGGCATGGCCGCCAGCAACGCCTATTCGGCGACCTCGCTGGACGCCCACGCCGCCGAAGACGACACGGAGGCCACCCTCGCCGCGCGCATCGGCTACGAGGACCACGGCATCGAAGGCATCGAGTACGTCGAGTCGTTGAAGCCGATGATCGCGCGACTGCCGTCCCGCGACCGCCTCATTCTCTCCCTGCGCTTCGTCGCCAACATGACGCAGTCCGAGATCGGCGAGGAACTCGGCATCTCGCAGATGCATGTGTCGCGACTGCTGTCGCGGACACTGGCGAAACTGCGCCGCGGCCTGCTGGCCGACGAATAACGTTCCACGAATACCGTTCTACGAATAGCGTTCGACGAATAGCGTTGACGGATACTGCTGCGGGCGCCGCGCCGGACCTTCCGGGCGGCGCCCGGCGCTATCCGCGTACGGCGGCCGCCACGGCGGCCGTATCCCTGAGATCGGGCAGCACGAAATCCGCGCCGGAGGCGGCGAGTTCGGCCACCGACGCCCGTCCCGTCGCGACGGCGACCGCGAGCGCGCCGCCCGCCTTCGCGGTCGCGACGTCGAGAACGGTGTCCCCGATGACGACCGTCTCCGGCCCGCCGAATTCCCGCCCGAGGCGCGTACGGGCCCGGCGCCAGGCGTACGGGAGCAGCTGCGGCCGCTCGTGCGCGTCGTCCCCGTACGCGCCGCAGTCGAAGTCCAGATGCTCCGCCAGCCCGAAGGTCTTCAGCTTCAGCTCGGCCACCGAGCGGAGGTTTCCGGTCAGCACGGACTGGTGCACGCCGCGCGTACGAGCCAGGGCCGCCAACGCCGCCCTGGCACCCGGCAGTTCGCGCCCGGCGGCGGCGAGATCCTCCGCCCGCGCGTGCACCTCGTCGTTCATCGCCGCCGCGAGCCGCCGCACGGTCGCGTGATCGGGCTCCACCCCGTTGAGCCGCAACGTCTCGGTCGCGATCGACAACTCGGTCCGCCCGGCCATGGGCGCGGGCGCCCGCAGGGGCTTCCCGGTGACCCTGGCGAACGCGGCGGCGTAGGCCTCACGACTGACGCCGGCACCGTCGATGAGCGTGTGGTCCACGTCCCAGAGGACGAGGCGGTAAGGGTGACAGGTCAAGCTCACGGATCCTCCCGACGGCCAACAGCCCCCGCCGGGAGGGCAATCCCGGCGGGGGCCTGATCATCCGGGAGGGTGGGTTTCCCGATGACTGCGCCGCAGTCTAGCGTTTGGGCTTTCGCCGTACGGGCGTTCCCGGGGCCCGGCACTTGCCGAACGGCCTCGGATCAAGGATCCTCCTGGGCGGTGAGGCCCCCGCTACCATCGGGGGCCTCACACACGGTGCCGTCCGGGCCTTGCGCCTCCTTCCGGAGCGTGTCGTAGTACTCCCGTACCTCCAGCGCCGCCCACAGCAACCGACGGCAGTAATCCCGCGCACTCATCAGGCCGTTGCCCGGCCCGTCCTCCTGCGCGGCACGGAAAAAGGCACTGTCGGCCGTACGCCGGGCGGGAGCCCTGCGAGGATCCTGGGCGGGCAGCCGCTCCGCGAGCGTCTTCAACTCGGCCGTCGTCCGTCTGATGTACGTACGCAGTACGGCCGTTGCGGCCGCCAGCTCCTCCGCGGACGGCGCGGGGTGCGCAGCCAGGATCGCCTTCGCGGCATCCACGGCCGCGGGGTCGCCCGGCGGTTCGGGGTGGCCCCTGTACGTCATGGCTGTGCCGGGGCATACGGGCATGGCAGGGTGATCTCCTTCGGGGTGGGGTTGCGTTCTGCTCGGCGGTGAGCGCGCGGAGGTGTGGGATGCGTTGTGCGGGGCATCACGGCATACGGAGGCTCGAACGCGGCTTCGTACGGCCGGAGTTACTTCCGTGGTTCTGCGCACCAGTATCCTCCGGAACCCATAGGCTCCACCGCATCCAACGCTTGCCCCCCTCCCACGAAAGTGGTGAGTACACCCATGTCCGCTCCCGCGTCCACGCCCCCGCACCCCTCCCTCGTCGAACAGTTCGGAATCCTCCTCCGGGAACTCCGCCAGGCGCGGGGCCTCAAACAGTGGGAGCTCGCCAAGGCCGTCCACCTCACCCACACCGTGATCTCCCGGTACGAGAACGGGAAGCTGCTGCCGCCGACCGAAGAGGTCGTCAGGCTGCTGGACGCTGCGCTCGAAGCGAATGGCCGACTGCTGGAAGCGTGGGACCACCTGAACGACAGTCCTGGCGCCAAGTGGATCCAGAAGTACTTCGAGATCGAGTCGCGAGCGGTCAGGATTCGGCACCTTGAGGCGTACGTGCCAGCGCTTCTGCAGAACGACGAGTACACGAGGGCCATGCTCGAACGCGGCATGACGTTCTATGGAGGGAACCTCGAAGAAAAGGTTGCCTTTCGTGCGCGGCGACGCGAAGTACTTCGCAAGCCGAACGCTCCGGAATACGCACTGGTACTCGGCGAGCCGGGGCTCAACTACCTCGTGGGAAGCCCCGAGGTCACCGGACGACAGCTCATGGACCTGCTGGACCGGATGTCGGATACCGGGGTGAACATCAGGATCCTCCCGCGCGATGCCGTTTTCCACATGAACCGCATCGGTGTCGTCACCATCTTCGACATGCCCAACGGGCAGACCATCGTCTACCGTGCCGCGCCCTTGACCGGACTGTTCGTCACGGAACCCGCGAGCGTCGTGGAGTACACCGCGTTCTACGACCAGCTCCACAAGCAAGCTCTCGCCCCGAAGGCGTCACGAGTGCTCGTTCGCAAGGTACTTGAGGAGATTGCCCGTGCGTACCGTCCGACCTGACCTGATCAGGGCCACTTGGCGCAAGAGCAGCCACAGTGTCGACAGCCACGACTGCGTCGAGGTAGCCGATGAGTTCCCCGGCACCGTGCCCGTCCGGGACTCCAAAACCCCCCACGGCCCCGTCATAACCTTCCGCACCACCGCCTGGGCCACCTTCATAGCCACCGTCACCGCCCCCCACAGCAGCCCAACCGCGTAACACCCGCAAGAGCTCCTACAGCCAGGGGATTGACCCCAACAGTTGTGTCGAGGTCGCCGACCACCTCCCGGCCCTCACCCTGGTGCGGGACTCCAAAAACACCGCCCACCCCCCGCTCACCATCCCGCACCCGGCCTGGACCGCCTTCGTCACCGCACTCGCCGCCACCAGCGGTGCTCTCACAGCAGCGAGCGCCCCCGCTGCCCCCGCAGCCCGTCCAGCGCCTGCCGGATCGTCCGGATCATCAGACGCGGGCGATAGAACACGTCGTCCCGTGTAAAACGCAGGACCTGCCGGACCTCCGCGCAGCCGGAGAGCTCGTTGAATCGCGCCGTATCCGCCTGGTGCGCCCGCCGGCTCCCGTGCCAGGTGAACCCCTCGATCTCCACTGCCAGCCCCTCCTCCCGGAAGAAGAAGTCCAGCCGCCGCGTGCCCCCGTTGGAGGTCACTACAGCCACCTGCAACTCGGGGAACAGCCCCGCATCCCTCATCTCCAGCCGCGCCTTGGACTCCGCCACCGACTCGGACAGATGCGTCGCCAGCCCAAGCGCAAACAGCGCCCCACCCGTGTTCGAGCGCCCCCTACCCGCCTTCAGCCCCTCCTTGATCTCCGTCCGCCTCGCCAGATCCTTGCCCAGCACGGAGTCCGCCGCGATCACGGCCTCGTGCAGCGGCAGGGTCCGGAGCAAGTCGCCAATGGTCCGCACCACCGTGGTCACCCTCACGCCTGCCACCACGGTGACCTCTTCAGGAGCCGGCTCCATCGTGTGGAACACGACTCCGCCCCCGGTCACCCGGTACTTCGCACGCGCGGCAACCTCCAGCTTGTACGGCCTGATCAACTCAATGCCGTGCCCCTGCGCCGCAGCGCTGTGGCTGGCCACCACTTCAGGGTGCCTCGCCTGTACCGCCAGCAAGCGCAGCCGGAGGTCGACTTCCTTGCCGGGCATCGCCCATGCGCCCCGGTGCAGCAGTGTCCACCCCGCACGGCGCAGGACCACCGCCACATTGCCGAGTTTCACCCCTTGGGCGACCACCTGAGGGCACAGCACAAACCCGCCTTGCTTCTCGGCAAGTTCACGCAGCGCCCCGTCATCGATCCTCTCCCCCATGCCCTCAGCACAGCGCATCGACCGAGGTGTCGACCACCCCTGTGGATAACCCGTTCGCGGGTGAACTAGTGACGATTGGCCTACGCCGTCAGGCCCGATGCGTAGGTGAATCGTTACCGGCACCCATCAATGTCGTCGCCGCAGGGGCGGGGCTGGGGAACACCAACGGTCTCAGCCCAGCCCCCTCAACCCCGCCACATACGCCCCACCGCTCTCCGCCACCACCCCGTCCAACGACTGCGGCTCGCGAACGGTCGCGAACGCGACCTCCGCACCCCCGCCCACCGCATACCCGTAAACCCCCGGCCGCACCAGCGAGTTGTACGCATAGTGCGCGGAGAAGTAATACGCCCCCGTGTCCAGCAGCGCGACATGGTCACCCGCCTCCAGCAACGGCAACGCGCAGCCGGCCGCGAGCAGATCGCCCGCGAAGCAGCACGGCCCGGCGACATCCTGCGGCACCGCATCCCCCGCCTTCGGGCGGCCGAGGGCGTCGAGGGCGGCCACCCGCAGTGGCCATGCCTCCGGCGCGTACACCGTGCGGGTCGCGACCTGCGCGCCCGCGTGCGTGACCGCGATCCGGCGCCCCCCGGCCGACTTCGTGGCTTCCACGCGGGCCAGTACGGTGCCGCTCTTGGCGACGAGTGACCGCCCGAACTCGGTGACCAACTGGTAGCGCCCGTCGAACAGTCCGGGGGCGGTCGCGGCCAACAGCCGTGCGTACGCGCCGAAGTCGGGACCGGCCTCGTCCGAGGAGAAGTCGACGGGCAGCCCGCCGCCGATGTCGACGGTGCGCACCTGCTGCCGTCCGGCGGCCCGGTTGATCTCCTCGGCCAGCTCGTACACGGCCCGTACACCCTCGGCCAGCAGGCCCAACGGGCAGCCCTGTGAGCCGACATGGGTGTGCACGGCCGTCAGCCACGGGCGCTGTGCGTACGCGCGCAGCAGCCACTCGCGTGCCCCCGCGTCGCGCAGCGGTACCCCGAACTTCGAGCCGGCCGTGGCCGTACTGGTCGCGCCGATGCTGCCGCCGCCCACCTGCGGGTTGACGCGCACGCCGAGGGCGGACGCGGTGGGGGCGGCGGCGACGAGCGCGTCCAGCCGGGACAGTTCCTCGCGGCTGTCGGCGTTGACCGCGATGCCCAGCGCGAGGGCCTCGCGCAGTTCGTCCGGGGTCTTGGCGGGGGAGTCCAGGACCGTCCGCGCCGGCGGTACGCCCGCCGCGCGGGCCAGCGCGAGCTCGCCGGGGCTGGCGACCTCGCAGCCCAGGCCCTCGTCGGCGAGGAGCCGGACCACGGGTACGAGCGCGCAGGCCTTCACCGCGAAGGTGTGCAGGACGCGGCAGCGTCCGCCGCCCGCCTCGTCGAAGGCGCTGTGCAGCGCGGCGGCGGCCGCCCGGATGCCGTGGACGTCCAGCAGCGCGGCCACCGGGGCGTGTTCGCCGACGATCCCCTGTCCGACCGCCGCGCGGACGGCCACCGTACGCCGCGCGGCAGCGGCGCTCGCGTTCCCTGTGAGACCCATGCGTCCATGGTGCCCGTGGCGGGCTCGCGGGCGGAGTACGCCGGGAAGATGGCGCGAACCCGCCGGGCGCCGCCGGTGCGGACGGCCGAGAGCTGTTGACTAGAGCTATTCACAGGGTGAAGATGTGCACAGTTCTATTCATACTTCTTGCGTCAGGCCAGGGAGGCAGGGCCCCATGTCAGGACCGCGACCCGTGCGAGCGCCCCGAGGGACCGAGCTGAGCGCCCGGGGATGGCAGCAGGAAGCCGCGCTGCGAATGCTGCACAACAACCTCGACCCCGAGGTCGCCGAGCACCCCGACAAGCTCGTCGTCTACGGCGGCACCGGCAGGGCGGCCCGCGACTGGCGCTCCTTCGACGCGATGGTGCGCACGCTGCGGTCGCTCAAGCAGGACGAGACCATGCTCGTGCAGTCCGGCCGCCCCGTCGGCGTGATGCAGACCCACGAGTGGGCCCCGCGCGTCCTCATCGCCAACTCCAACCTCGTCGGCGACTGGGCCAACTGGGAGGAGTTCCGCCGCCTTGAGGCCCTGGGCCTGACCATGTACGGGCAGATGACGGCCGGTTCGTGGATCTACATCGGCACCCAGGGCATCCTGCAGGGCACCTACGAGACCTTCTCGGCCGTGGCCGCCAAGCGGTTCGGGGGCACCCTCGCCGGGACCATCACCCTCACCGCCGGACTCGGCGGCATGGGCGGCGCCCAGCCGCTCGCCGTCACCATGAACGACGGTGTCGCGATCTGTATCGACTGCGACCCGCGCGCCATCGAACGCCGCATCGCCCACCGCTACCTGGACGTCAAGGCCGACTCCCTCGACCACGCCCTCCACCTGGCGGTGGAGGCGCGGGACGCCCGCCGCCCGCTGTCCATCGGCGTCCTCGGCAACGCGGCCGAACTCGTCCCGCAGCTCCTGGCGATGAACGCCCCCATCGACATCGTCACCGACCAGACCAGCGCCCACGACCCGCTGTCCTACCTCCCCCTCGGCGTCGACTTCTCCGACATGGCCTCCTACGCCGCCGAGAAGCCCGCCGACTTCACCCGCCGCGCCCGCGAGTCCATGGCCCGGCACGTGGAGGCCATGGTCGGCTTCCAGGACGCGGGCGCCGAGGTCTTCGACTACGGCAACTCCATCCGCGGCGAGGCGCAGTTGGCGGGCTACGAGCGGGCCTTCGCCTTCCCCGGGTTCGTGCCCGCCTACATCCGCCCCCTGTTCTGCGAGGGCAAGGGCCCCTTCCGCTGGGCGGCCCTCTCCGGCGACCCCAAGGACATCGCCGCCACCGACCGTGCCATCCTCGACCTCTTCCCCGAGAACGAGTCCCTCGCCCGCTGGATCCGCATGGCGGGCGAACGCGTCCACTTCCAGGGCCTGCCCGCGCGCATCTGCTGGCTCGGCTACGGCGAGCGCGACCGGGCCGGAGAGCGCTTCAACGACATGGTGGCGAGCGGCGAGTTGTCGGCCCCCGTCGTCATCGGCCGCGACCACCTGGACTGCGGATCGGTGGCCTCCCCCTACCGCGAGACCGAGGCCATGAAGGACGGCTCCGACGCGATCGCCGACTGGCCGCTGCTGAACGCGATGGTGAACGTCGCCTCGGGTGCCTCGTGGGTCTCCATCCACCACGGCGGCGGCGTGGGCATGGGCCGCTCCCTCCACGCCGGCCAGGTGACCGTGGCCGACGGCACGCCCCTGGCCGGCGAGAAGATCCGCCGGGTGCTCACGAACGACCCGGGCATGGGCGTCATCCGGCACGTCGACGCGGGCTACGAGGAAGCGGAAGCGGTCGCCGAGGCCCGGGGGGTCCGGGTGCCGATGCGGGAGGGTGAGGGCGCGTGAGCTTCCCCGACCCCTCCGCCGGAGGGGGAGCCCTCCCGCCGCTTGACGACCGGGGTCTGGGGCGGAGCCCCTGGGGGCACCTCCCAGCGGTAGCTGGGGGAGGGAAGGGGCGGGACTGGGGAAATCCCCCCTCCTTCCACCAGATGTGGCACGACCTCCACCCCCTCGGACTCCACGCAGAAACCCGCGGCTACCGCCGCTACGCCTGGACCGACGCCGACACCGACTGCCGGGCATGGTTCCGCGAACAGGCCGAATCCAGAGGGCTCACCCACGAAACAGACCGCAACGGCAACCAATGGGCCTGGCTCGGTGACCCGAACGCCGGAGACGCCGTCGTCACCGGCTCGCACCTGGACTCCGTCCCCGACGGCGGCGCCTTCGACGGCCCCCTCGGCATCGTCTCCTCCTTCGCCGCCCTCGACGAACTCCGCGAGCGCGGCGCGCAGCCGCGACGCCCTCTCGCGATCGTCAACTTCGGTGACGAGGAAGGCGCCCGCTTCGGTCTGGCCTGCGTGGGCTCCCGCCTGGCCACCGGCACGCTGACGCCCGGCAAGGCCCGCGAACTCCGTGACGCGGACGGCGTCGGCCTTCCCGAGGCGATGGAGCGCGCCGGCCACGACCCGGAGGCGATCGGCCCGGATCCCGAACGCCTCGCCCGTATCGGCGCGTTCGTCGAGCTCCACATCGAACAGGGCCGGGCCCTGACCGACACGGCCCACCCCGTCGGCATCGCGTCCGCGATCTGGCCGCACGGCCGCTGGCGTTTCGACTTCCGGGGCGAGGCCAACCACGCGGGCACCACGCGCCTCGACGACCGCCGCGACCCCATGCTCACCTACGCCAACACGGTGCTGGCGGCCCGTAAGAAGGCCCGCCTCGCCGGCGCGCTCGCGACCTTCGGCAAGGTCAGCGTCGAACCGAACGGCGTCAACGCCATCCCTTCCCTCGTCCGCGGCTGGCTGGACTCGCGCGCCGCCGACCAGGACACCCTCGACCTCGTCATCGCCGAGATCGAGAAGGCGGCCGCCGACCGGGGCGCCCGCGACGGGGTGGACGTGTCGGTGGTCCGCGAATCCTTCACCCCCGTCGTGGAGTTCGAGCACGCGCTGCGCGACGAGCTCGGCCGCATCCTGGGCGACCGCTACGGCGGGGAGCGCGTCCCCGTCCTCGGCACGGGGGCCGGACACGACGCCGGGATCCTCTCCGGTACCGTCCCCACCGCCATGCTGTTCGTGCGCAACCCCACGGGCGTCTCGCACTCGCCCGCGGAGTGGGCGGACGAGGACGACTGCCTGGCCGGGGTGACCGCACTCGCCGACGTACTGGAGGGACTGGCGTGCCGGTGACGACGTACTGGGCGGAGCACGCCTGGCTGGACCCCGAGGTCGAGCCGGGCGTGGCCATCGACGTGGCGGACGGCCGGATCACGGCCGTCCGTACGGGCGTGGGGGCGCCGCCGCCGGGAGCGGTGACCCTGCGCGGGCTGACCGTCGGCGGCCTCGCGAACGCGCACAGCCACGCCTTCCACCGCGCCCTGCGCGGCACCGTCCAGCTCGGCTCCGGCACGTTCTGGACCTGGCGCGACACCATGTACGCCGTCGCCGAAAAGCTCACCCCCGACAGCTACTTCGCCCTCGCCCGCGCCACCTACGCCGAGATGGCCCTCGCCGGCATCACCTGCGTCGGCGAGTTCCACTACCTGCACCATGCCCCCGGCGGCACTCCCTACGCCGACCCCAACGCGATGGGCGAGGCCCTGCTCGCGGCCGCCGCCGAAGCCGGTATCCGTATCACCCTCCTCGACACCGCCTACCTCTCCTCCGGCTTCGGGGCGCCCCCCGACCGCCACCAGCTCCGCTTCTGCGACGGCACCGCCGACGCCTGGGCCGAGCGCGCCGCCGCCCTCAAGCCCGCGGAGCACGCGCGGATCGGCGCCGCCGTGCACTCCGTACGGGCCGTGCCCGCCGGCCAGTTGGCGACTGTGGCCGCGTGGGCGGACGAGCGCGAAGCACCCCTGCACGTCCACCTCTCCGAGCAGACCGCCGAGAACGACGCCTGCCACGCCGCGCACGGCGTCACCCCCACCCGCCTCCTGGCCGACCACGGCGTGCTCGGCCCGCGCGCCGTCGCCGTGCACGCCACCCACCTCACCGACGAGGACGTCGCGCTGCTCGGCGGCTCCGCGACCGGCGTGTGCATGTGCCCGACCACGGAACGGGACCTCGCCGACGGCATCGGCCCCGCCGTCGCCCTGCAACGGGCGGGCTCCGCCCTGTCGTTGGGCAGCGACAGCCACGCCGTGATCGACCTGCTCGAAGAGGCCCGCGCCATGGAGCTCGACGAGCGCCTGCGCACCCGTACCCGCGGCCACTGGACGGCGGCCGCCCTGCTGCGCGCCGCCACCGCCGACGGCCACGCGGCACTCGGCTGGCCGGAGGCGGGCCGCATCGAGCCGGGCGCGCTCGCGGACTTCACCACGATCGCGCTGGACAGCGTCCGCACGGCCGGGCCGCGCCCGCTGCTGGGCGCCGAGACGGCCGTATTCGCGGCGACCAACGCCGACGTGCGGCACACGGTGGTCGGCGGCCGGCACGTGGTGTGCGACGGTGAGCACCGGCTCGTACCGGACGTGGCCGGCGCGCTGGCGGAGTCGATCGCGGCCCTCCACGGCTGACCACGGCACGCCTCACCACGGCACGCACCGGCCCGGACCGCCCACCGGGCCACGACACGAAGGAGACCCCGCCGCCCATGGCGAAGACGACGGTCATCACGAACATCAGCAGCCTCGTCACGAACACCCCCTCCCTGGGCGCGGGCCCCCTCGGCGTCGTCCAGGACGCGGCGGTCGTCATCGACGGCGACCGCGTCGTCTGGGCCGGCGAGTCCAGCAAAGCACCCGCCACTGACAACCGGGTCGACGCGGGCGGCCGGGCCGCCCTCCCCGGCTTCGTCGACTCCCACTCCCACCTGGTCTTCGCGGGCGACCGCACCGCCGAGTTCAACGCCCGGATGTCCGGGCAGAGTTACCGGGCGGGCGGCATCCGCACCACCGTCGCCGCGACGCGCGCCGCGAGCGACGCGGAGCTGGAGGCCAACCTCGTCCGCTACCTGGACGAGGCCCTGCGCCAGGGCACCACGACCATGGAGACCAAGTCCGGCTACGGCCTGACCGTCGAGGACGAGGCGCGGGCCCTGCGCATCGCCGCCGCCCGCACCGAGGAGGTCACCTACCTCGGCGCGCACATCGTCTCCCCCGACTACGCCGACGACCCGGCCGCCTACGTCGACCTCGTCACCGGCCCGATGCTCGACACCTGCGCCCCGTACGCGCGCTGGGTCGACGTCTTCTGCGAGCGCGGCGCCTTCGACGGCGACCAGGCCCGTACGGTCCTCGCCGCCGGTGCCGCCCGCGGACTGACCCCGCGCGTGCACGCCAACCAGCTCTCGCACGGCCCCGGCGTCCAGCTCGCCGTGGAACTCGGCGCCGCGTCCGCCGACCACTGCACGCACCTGACGGACGCCGACGTCGACGCCCTCGCGAGCGGCGACACCGTCGCGACCCTGCTCCCCGGCGCGGAGTTCTCCACCCGCGCCCCCTGGCCCGACGCGCGCCGCCTCCTCGACGCGGGCGTCACCGTCGCGTTGTCCACCGACTGCAACCCCGGTTCGTCCTTCACGAGTTCGGTGCCGTTCTGCATCGCGCTCGCCGTCCGGGACATGGGCATGACCCCCGACGAGGCCGTCTGGTCCGCGACGGCGGGCGGGGCGGCGGCCCTGCGCCGTACGGACGTGGGCCGCGTGTCCCCCGGCGCGCGCGCCGATCTCCTCCTCCTGGACGCCCCCTCGCACGTCCATCTCGCGTACCGGCCGGGCGTACCGCTGGTGTCGGCGGTGTGGCGGGCGGGCGAGCGCGTCGTGTGACGGGGCGGGCTACGCCTGCTGCTGACCGGCCAGCCGGTCCAGCGTGGCGAACTGCTCGTCGGACAGCCGCAGGTCGAGCGCCGCGGCGTTCTCCTCCAGGTGCGCGACGGACCGCGTGCCGGGGATCGGCACGGCCGTCGGCGAGCGGTGCAGCAGCCAGGCCAGCGCCGTCTGCGCCGGCGTCGCGCCCAGCTCCGCGGCCACGGCCGCCAGCGGACCGCCGGGCGCGGCGTGCGCGCCGACCGCGACGGGAAAGTACGGCACGAACGCGATGCCGCGCCCCGCGGTGTGGTCGACCACGTCCTCGTGGTCGCGCTTGGCCAGGTTGTACTCGTTCTGTACGGCCGCGACCGGCACGATCTCCTCGGCCTCGCGCAGCTGCGCCACGCTCACCTCGGACAGCCCGATGTGCCGCACCTTCCCCTCGTCCCGCAGCTGCCTGAGCGCCCCGACCTGGTCGGCCAGCGGGTACTCCGGGTCGATCCGGTGCAGGTACAGCAGGTCGATGCGCTCCGTGCGCAGCCGCCGCAGGCTCAGTTCGGCCTGCTGCCGCAGATAGGCGGGGTGCCCGTGGGTGACCCACTCGAAGGGGCCCGGCCGTACGACGCCCACCTTGGTGGCCACGGTCACCTCGCCCCGGAAGGGCCGCAGGGCCTCGGCGACCAGTTCCTCGTTGTCGCCGAGCGCGTAGGCGTCCGCCGTGTCGAAGAAGTCGATGCCCAGCTCGACCGCCCTGCGCAGTACGGCGATCGCCGCGTCGCGGTCGGCGGGCGCCCGCCAGATCGGGACCTCCATCGGTCCGGCCGCCGGGTCCGGGACCTCGGCCAGGCGCATCGCGCCGTAGCCGAGGCGGCGTACGGGCAGGTCGCCGCCGAGGGCGTGGGTGAGGGGGAGGGAATGCGGTGCGGAGCGGGTCGTGTTCGTCATGATCGGCACGCTAGAAGCTCACACCGGTGTGAGCTTCAAGTCCGCGAACGCCTGTATGAGGGGGATCACATGGGGGACCGCATGGGGGAGCAGTTGAGGATCGGCGAGCTGGCGCGCGAGACGGGGGTGAGCGTCCGGCTGCTGCGCTACTACGAGGAGCAGGGCTTGCTCACCCCGTACCGCCTCGCGGGCGGGCACCGCCGTTACGAGCCGGACGCCCCGGAAGTGGTGCGCCGCATCCGCCTCCTGCTGGCGGCCGGACTGCCGACCAGGGTCATCCGCGGCATCCTGCCGTGCGTACGAGGGGTGAGCGGCGCGGACTTCGACCCGTGCGTGGCCGTGCACCTGCGGGACCAACTGGCGGGGCTGGACGGCAGGATCGCCGAACTCAGCGCGGCGCGGGAGTCGTTGGCGGGCCTGCTGGACGCGACGGAGCGGGTGCCGGCGTAGCGGATGCGGGGTGCCGGTGGCCGAATGTCCGATGCCCGGTGCCGGGCGCCGGGACCGCCGCGAACGCGGGAGAAACCTCACGGACATTCCCCGTCCGCCCCCGATAGGGTCACGACCCCAAGATCCGCACAGGATCCGTCGCAGAGAAGGGGTTTTCGTATGCAGCCACCGACGACAGGCGGGGGGACGAAGCCGGCCGGTGCCGTGTCCGCGGCCTCCGGGGAGGGCGGAGGCTCTCCGGAGGGTTACCAGCGCGGACTCGGCACCCGGCAGATCCAGATGATCGCCATCGGCGGCACGATCGGCACCGGCCTGTTCCTGGGCGCGGGCACCGCCATATCCCAGGCCGGGCCGAGCCTCATCATCTGGTACGCGCTCGCCGGTGCCGTCCTCTTCCTCGTCATGCGCGCGTTGGGCGAACTCCTCACCCACCGCCCGGTTTCCGGCAGTTTCGCGGAGTACGCTCGGGAATTCCTCGGCCCGTTCTGGGGCTACGCCACCGCGTGGACGTACTGGATCATGTGGGTCACGACCGGCATGGCGGAGATCACGGCGGCGGGCCAGTACGTGAAGTACTGGTTCCCGGGCGTGGAACAGTGGCAGACAGCCCTGGTCTCGCTGGTCGTGCTGCTGGCCGTCAACATGATTTCGGTGAAGGCTTTCGGCGAGCTGGAGTTCTGGTTCGCGCTCGTCAAGGTCGTGGCGATCGTCGGCATGATCCTGGTGGGCGTCGGGGTGCTGGTCATCGGCTTCGGTGACGTCGGGGACACGGCGTCCGTGACCCACCTGTGGAAGGACGGCGGCATCGCGCCGAACGGCGTCCACGACTCCTTGATGACGCTTCAAATCGTCCTCTTCGCCTACCTGGGCGTGGAATTGGTCGGCGTCACGGCGGGAGAGGCCCAGGACCCGCAGAAGAACATTCCGCGCGCCATCAACAGCCTGCCCCTGCGCTTCGGACTCTTCTACATCGGCACGCTGATCGTGATCCTGTCCGTCGTCAGCTGGGCCGAATTCCATCCGGGCGTCAGCCCGTTCGTCGCCGCCTTCGCGAAGATCGGCGTCCCGGCCGGTGCCGGGATCGTCAACTTCATCGTCCTGACCGCCGCGTTGTCCTCCTGCAACGCGGGCGGCCTGTATTCCACGGCCCGCATGCTGCGTACCGCTTCGGTCAACGGCCATGCCCCGAAGCGATTGAGCCGGCTTTCCGGGCGCGGGGTGCCGTCGGGGGCGCTGCTGGTGTCGGCGGTCGTGATGGCAGTGGGCGTCGTCGTCAACGCCCTCGATCCGGACCACGCGTTCGCGTACATCACGTCGGTGTCGACGGGCGGGGCGATCCTGGTGTGGAGCGTGATCGTCGTGACGCACCTGCGGTACCGGAAGGCGGTCGCGGCGGGCACCGCGAAGTCCTCGGGCTACCGGTTGCCGGGGGCGCCCTGGACGAACGTGCTCGTGCTGGCCTTCTTCGCGTTCGTGACCGTGCTGATCGCGTGGGGTTCCGAGACGCGGGTGGCGTTGTATGTGATGGGGATCTGGGTTGTGCTGCTGTTGGTGGGGTGGGGGGTGTTGCGCAGGGGGAGGGCGTGACCGCAGGCGGATCACGGCCGTCCGCTGTGTCGCCCGAGGGCGGGTTCCGCCTGCCTCCGGCCCGCACCGCGCGCTATGGTGGTGACCGGGACGGCGTCCCATGCATGTAAGAGTGGCCCCCACCCCGGCCGGGTCCAAGCGGCAGCGGGATGAGGGCCTGACCGGGTCAGACGGTTACCGACCGGGAGTCCTCAGTTCTGCGGAGGACTGCCGGTCACCGCCGGAGCCGGTCACCTTCCGATGAGCCACTTGAAGAACTCGCGGAGCACTGCGGCGATCCGTCGGCAAAAGTCACGGGTCGCCGCCACCGCGCGTTCGGGGCGGGTCATCTTCCGGTGGCGTCCCATGGACGCCCCCCTTCCATACAGCGCGGCCATGGACCGGTGGCCGCTCCGGAGGAAGCCCACGATCGGACTCCCCCGAGCGGGAGCCCGACGTATCGGGTCTCCTCCTTGGAAGGGGGCGCACGAGGTGCGCCGCTCCGCAGACTAGCCGCTGCTCGGGCAATAAGTCCTGCTTCTCACCCGTTAGTTGGGAATTACGGAGAAGTGCGGCGTACGAATGCAATGCTGAGGTAAGCCGCATTGGCGTATCCCTTACGGTGGGCCCATGCGCATACGCCACACCCTTCTGCTCTGCACCGCCACGGCCGCCCTGCTCGGCGGCTGTTCCGGCGGCGCGGCGGAGCCGGGTGACGATGCCGGGCGCGAGTGGAATCCGAAGACCGCCTTGCGGCGTGCCGAGCGTGCGCTGGATGCCGCCGCAGGCGAGGGAGCCGGACCCGAATCCGTGGACAGCGGCACCGCGTTCATCGCGAGCGGGTTGGAGCAGGAGTTCGCGGCACCGGGCGACAGGCCGTACCGGCTCGACATCACGTGTGACGCCGTCGGCATTGAGGAAGCCGCGCTCACGCTGTCGCGTGGTGGCAAGGAGCAGACGTACGACGTCGGTTGCGGTGACCGCCAGGCGGATCGGTTCGACATTCCGGCGGGCCGGCCGTTCACGGCTCGCGTGGAGGCGGTGAAGGACGGGACCGGGCTGATCCTTTGGCGGCTGGGCACGGTCTCCCCAGGGGAGGTCTCGGGCTTCCCGTAACCGGGGCGGAGCCCCGACTGGGAGAACTCAGCGCCTCCCGCCCCCCGCACCCGCATCCCCCGCCCCCACCCCCGTCGTCAGATACCCCCGCACGCCCGAAGCCGCGGGCGACCCCGTCGCCCACTCCGTGCGGATCCACAGCAGCGCCTCACTGCGGCGCTCCAGGCCGCCCAGCCACATGGCCTTCGCCCACAGTCCCGCTCCCGCGCCCGCGAGTGCGAGGCCGAGGGTGGCCGGGGCGGCGAAGGAGGAGCCGATGGCGGTGAGGAAGGCGAGGAGGAGCCACCAGCGCCTGGAGCGGCGCCAGTTGCGTACGGTGACGGCGCGGTCCTGGAGGAAGACGGCGCGGCCGGCCCGGGAGGCGCCGCGCGCCAGTCGCTCGTACCGGCGGCGGCGTGCCGCGAAGACCACGGCGCCGACGAGGACGAAGAGGGCGGCCCCGCCGAGGACGCCGATGCGCCGTCCGGTGAGCCCCGGTACCAGCAGTCCGATGCCCGCGCTCAGTACCCCGAGCCACCACAGCCAGCCGGCCGGTGCCCTGACGATCACCGCCACCCGGGCCAGCGCACTGTTCCCGCGCCCCACGGCGGACCTCCTTCGCTTCCTTCTCGCCCGGGCCGTCCGGAACCCGGGACTCCGCGTGTGTCACGCGGCAGGGTAGCCAAGGATTCTGAGGGCGGTCTGAGAGAAGCTCACTCCACGAACAGGCCCCGCGCCGCCGCCTTCGCGTCGAACTCCTCAAGCCGCGCCTGGGCGTCGGGCAGGGCGTCGCACATGGCTTCCAGCAGCATCCGCCCCAGCAGCATCGGCGCGCAGGCGGTGTCGAAGGCGAGCCCGGTGCCGACGGCGGCGGGCAGCAGCAGGTCGCTGTGGCGGGCCACGGGCGCGAAGGTGGAGTCCGCGACGGTGACGACCGTCAGCCCGGCACTGCGCGCGTAGTGCAGCGCGTCGACGACCTCGCGCGGGTGCCGGGGCAGCGCGAAGCACAACAGCGCGCTCGCGCCGGCCCGTACGGCCGCGTCGATACGGTCGTCGAGCAGCGTGCCGCCCTCGTCCAGCAGCCGCACGTCCGGGTGGACCTTGCGCGCGAAGTAGCTGAAACCGGCGGCCTGGGCGGCGGCCGCGCGCAGCCCGAGCACGGGCAGCGGGCGGGAGGCGGCGAGCAGCCGGCCGGCCCGGGTGACGGGCTCGGGGTCGGCGAGCAGCGAGGACAGGTGGCGCAGATTGTCGATCTCGGCCTGGACCGCCTGCTGGTAGCCGTTGTACGAGCCCTCGCCGGGCGCGGCCGGTACCGGCACCACCTCCCGCAGGTGCCGGCGCAGCGCCGGGTAGCCGTCGAAGCCGAGGGCGACGGCGAAGCGGGTCACCGACGGCTGGCTGACGCCCGCGAGGTCGGCGAGCTCGACGCTGGAGAGGAAGGGTGCCTCGGCGGCGCGGCGCACCATGCACTGCGCGATGCGGCGCTGGGTGGGTGTGAGGCGGTGTCCCTCGAAGAGCTTGTGCAGCCGCGCGACGGCCTCCGGTTCGCCCCCGGTGTCGGTCATGCGAGCCCCTCGCTGCGCTCGGTCATCGGCTCCTCCATGGTCGTCGTGGGCGGTGGGCGGCCGACAGCTCCGGGTTGCGCCATTCACCCGCTGCCACGCCTGCATGAAATTATGCAGGCAGGGGCGACGGTCCGCGCGCGGGACGGCCCGGCCACCACGACCCCGGGGGCTCACACCGGAGGCAGCAGCCGCTTCTGCGGTTTGCCCATCGCGTTGCGCGGCAGCGCGTCGAGGAAGCGGACGCGCCGGGGCCGCTTGTGCGCCGACAGCCGCTCCGCGACGAAGTCGATCAGCGCCCGCTCGCTCACCCCCTCGGCCACGACATAGGCGACGATCTCCTGCCCGAGGTCGTCGTGCGACACCCCGACGACGGCGGCCTCCGCGACGGCCGGGTGGTCCAGGAGCGCGTTCTCCACCTCGCCCGCGCCGATCCGGTAGCCGCCGGACTTGATCAGGTCGGTGGAGGCGCGGCCGACGATGCGGTGCGTGCCGTCCGCCTCGACGGCCGCGATGTCGCCGGTGCGGAACCAGCCGTCGGCCGTGTGCGCGGCGGCCGTCGCCTGCGGCCGGCCCAGATAGCCGGTGAACAGCGTGGGACCCGACACCTCCAACTCGCCGATGCCGCCCGCTTCCTGTGCGATTCGCGTACGCACACCCGGCAGCGGCGTGCCCACCGTCCCCGGCCTGCGCTCGCCGTCCGCGCGGGCCGAGACGGTGATCAGGGTCTCGGTCATGCCGTACCGCTCGACGGGCCGCTGCCCGGTCAGTTCCTCAAGCCCCCGGAAGACCGGCGCGGGCAGCGCGGCACTGCCGGAGACCAGCAGCCGGGCGCCGCTCAGCGCGCGGGCGGCGGAGGGTTCGGCGACGATCCGGGACCACACGGTGGGCACCCCGAAGTACAGGCTGCCGCCCGCCGCCGCGTACGCCTGGGGGGTCGGCCGCCCGGTGTGGACCAGCCGGCAGCCGGTGCGCAGCGCGCCCAGCACGCCGAGCACCAGGCCGTGCACGTGGAACAGCGGCAGCCCGTGCGCGAGCGTGTCCTCGGCCGTCCAGTGCCAGGCGTCCGCGAGCCCGTCCAGGCAGGCGGCGACGGCGGCGCGCGGGATCATCACGCCCTTGGGGGCGCCGGTGGTGCCGGAGGTGTACAGCAGCAACGCTGTGGCCTGTCCGTCGGGTTCGGGTGCCGACCAGTCGGCGCGCTGCCGTATGTCCACGGGCAGACCGCCGTCCCCGCGCTCGCCCAGGACGAGCGCGGCGCCCGAGTCGCGCAGGATGTGGTCCCGCTCCAGCGGGCCGGCGTCCGGCGGCAGCGGCACCACGGGCACCCCGGCCAGCAGCCCGCCCACCACGGCGACGACCGTCTCCAGGCTCGCGCTCGCGTGGACGGCCACGCAGGGCGCGCCGGTGATCCGTGCCGCCACCGCGCCTGCGGCACCCAGCAGTTGCTCGCGCGAACAGTCGCGTCCGGCGACGGTGAGGGCGTCCGGCCGGTCGGTGCCGTCGGGCGCGGTGAGCGACGGCAGCAGGGGGTGGTGCGGTGCGTGCACGGACTGCTCCTTCCACGGGGCGGCCGGGGCCTGCCCCCGTACGGATACGGGTGCCAGCCCCAGCGACACGGGGCCGGAAAGGACCGTACCGTCCCCGGTATGACAGCCCGAGAACCCGACCCGAACGGCGCCGCCGGACCCCGGCTGCGCACCGAGCTGCGCAAGGAGCTCGACGCGACGCTCGCCACCCGTGCCGAGCTCGGTACGGAGTACGAACCGGCGCTGGCCGAGGGCTTTTTGGAGCAGGTCGACGACAAGCTGGACGAGGTGATCGCGCGGAAGGTGCGCCGGCGGCTCGCCGAGGAGCGGATGGCGGCGGCGCGCGGGGCGGGCCCCGGCACGGGGACGTTCGGCGAGCGCTTCGGCTTCGCCGCGGTCACCCTGGTGCTGGCGGTGCCGCTGTCCGCGATCGCCGCCGTCAACGCGCAGCTGTCCGGGCTGCTGGTGACGTGGGCGGGCATCGTCGCGGTCAACGCGGTGCACGCCGCGGGCGTCGTGCCGTGGGCCAACCGCCGCAAGCCGGAGTCCCGTTGGGAGTGAGCCCCTCGGGGGAGGGGGAAGTGCGCGGGGGCCGCCGCACCCCGGCCGTGCGGCCGGGGTCGGGACGACGGCGGTCCCCGCGGGGACGCGGCACCGGGTCAGGACCGGTGGGAGCCGCGTCCGGACGGCCTGGATTCCGGGAGCCGCTCCGGATGTCCCGCCGCCGTTCGTGGGGGTGCCGGTGCGCACCGAGGTCCGTACCGACGACCCCCAATATGCCGGACCGTTGTTAAGTGCGTGCTGCGGGCACGTGACGCATACGTACCCTTTACGGGACGGACGTGCCCCTGACGTTCACCTGACGCCGGTCCGCGCTCACTTGGCGCCGTTGGTCTTGCCGGAGTTCTCCGCGAGGAAGGCCAGCAGGTCCTGACGGCTCACCACACCGGTGGGCTTGCCCTCGACGAGCACGATCGCGGCGTCGGCCTCGCCGAGGACCGCCATCAGGTCCGCGACCGGCTCACCGGAGCCGACCTGCGGCAGCGGCGGGCACATGTGCTGCTCCAGCGGGTCGGCGAGCGTGGCGCGCTGGGTGAACAGGGCGTCCAGCAGCTCGCGTTCGACGACGGAGCCGACGACCTCGGCGGCCATCACATCGGGGTGCCCCGCGCCCGGCTTGACGATGGGCATCTGCGAGACGCCGTACTCACGGAGCACCTCGATGGCCTCGCCGACCGTCTCCTCGGGGTGCATGTGCACCAGCGAGGGCAGGCCGCCGTCCTTGCGCCGCAGCACGTCACCGACGCGCGCGGCCGGACCCGCCTCCTCCAGGAAGCCGTAGTCCGCCATCCACTCGTCGTTGAAGATCTTGCTGAGGTAGCCGCGGCCGCTGTCCGGCAGCAGCACCACGACCACGTCGTCCGGGCCGAGCCGCTCGGCCACGCGCAGCGCCGCCACGACCGCCATCCCGCAGGAGCCGCCGACCAGCAGGCCCTCCTCCTTGGCCAGGCGCCGCGTCATCTGGAAGGCGTCCTTGTCGGAGACCGCGACGATCTCGTCCGCGACGGTGCGGTCGTAGGCCGTGGGCCAGAAGTCCTCGCCCACGCCCTCGATCAGGTACGGGCGGCCCGAGCCGCCGCTGTAGACCGAGCCCTCCGGGTCGGCGCCGACGACCCGGACCCGGCCCTCGCTGGCTTCCTTCAGATAGCGGCCGGTGCCGCTGATCGTGCCGCCGGTGCCGACACCCGCGACGAAGTGGGTGATCTTCCCGTCGGTCTGCTCCCACAGCTCCGGACCCGTGGAGTGGTAGTGCGACAGCGGGTTGTTGGGGTTGCTGTACTGGTCCGGCTTCCAGGCGTTGGGCGTCTCGCGCACCAGGCGGTCGGAGACGTTGTAGTAGGAGTCGGGGTGCTCCGGGTCGACGGCCGTCGGGCAGACGACGACCTCGGCGCCGTACGCGCGCAGCACGTTGATCTTGTCGGTGGAGACCTTGTCCGGGCAGACGAAGACGCACTTGTAGCCCTTCTGCTGGGCCACGATCGCCAGCCCCACACCGGTGTTGCCGGAGGTCGGCTCGACGATGGTGCCACCCGGCTTGAGCTCGCCGGACTTCTCCGCCGCCTCGATCATCCGCAGGGCGATACGGTCCTTGACCGAGCCGCCCGGGTTGAAGTACTCGACCTTGGCCAGGACAGTGGCCTGAATGCCCTCGGTCACACTGTTGAGCTTCACGAGCGGGGTGTTGCCTACGAGCTCAATCATCGAATCGTGATACTGCACCGTGATCTCCGCGGTCGGGGGCACTAGCGGTTCGTCGCGTGCCCATAAGCAAAGCCTATTGCGCATCCAAGAGAACGAGATACCTCGAATGCGGCCAATCCCGGCCGGAACGCCGTGGGTGAGGCAAGCGCCACACTGCTTCAGGGCGCCACGGCACGCGCCACGCGACGGGACGTGCGCGGGCGCACCCCGGCGGGCCCGCGCGGACATGATGGAGCCGGGGCCCCGGGGCGTGGATCCGTGGCGCGAGGGGCACGTGGAGCGGTAGAAGCCGAAGCCCGGCCGGCAGCGCGAGGAGGTCCGCACCCATGTCCATGTCGAGGGCCAGAGTCGCCCGGCGCATCGCCGCCGCCGCGGCCTACGGAGGCGGGGGCATCGGTCTGCTCGGCGGGGCACTGGCCGGCGTGCTGCTCACCGAGGTGCGGCTGGCCCGGCGGGTCGTCGGCGGCCTGCACACCGATCCGCCGCACGCCGACGGCCGTTACGGCTCGTCCTTCGCGCACGGCCCGGACGACGAGCCGCTGCTGCTGGGCGTCCTCGGCGACTCCACCGCCGCCGGGCTCGGTGTGCACCGGCGCGGCCAGACCCCGGGTGCCCTGCTGGCCACCGGCCTCGCGGCGGTCGCCGAACGGCCCGTGGAGCTGCGCAACGTAGCCCTCTCCGGCGCCCAGTCGCACGACCTCGACCGGCAGGTCTGCCTCCTCCTCGGCGGCCCGGACCGCGTCCCCGACGTGTGCGTGATCATGATCGGGGCCAATGACGTCACGCACGGGATGCCGCCCGCGCGCTCGGTGCGGCTGCTGTCCGACGCGGTGCGCCGGCTGGCCGAGGCCGGCAGCGAGGTCGTCGTCGGCACCTGCCCCGACCTCGGCACGATCGAGCCGGTCTACCAGCCGCTGCGCTGGCTGGCCCGGCGGCGCAGCCGCCAGCTCGCGGCCGCCCAGACCATCGGCGTCCTGGAGGCCGGGGGCCGTACGGTCTCGCTGGGAGATCTGCTGGGCCCCGAGTTCGAGGCGAACCCGCGCGAGCTGTTCGGCCCGGACAACTACCACCCCTCCGCCGAGGGTTACGCGACCGCCGCCATGGCCGTCCTGCCGACGCTGTGCGCGGCCCTCGGACTGTGGCCGCGGGAGGAGGAGCGTCCCGACGCGGCCCGGCGCGAGGGCATCCTCCCCGTCGCCCGCGCCGCCGCCGAGGCCGCGGCCGAGGGCGGCACCGAGGTCACCGGCGCCCGGGGCCGCTGGGCCCTGCTCAAGCACCGCAAGCGCCGCCGCCTGCCCCAGGAGCCGAACAGCGCGGTGGCGCGGCAGGCGCAGCCCCGCGTGGGAAAGGAGACCTGAGGACGGCTCGCGGGACGCCGGGTGCGCGCGACACTGGGAACCACCCCGGGAGAAGCCGAGGACGATCCAGGGAACCCCAGGAAAAGAGGCCCGCATCACAGCCGACACCCCGTGACCCGGACGCTACGGACGGGTAACTTCCGAGCGGGTCAACCGCTTTGCGCCCGTCACGCCTCAACGCCAGGAGCCGTCATGCCGGAAGCCGTGATCGTATCTGCCGCCCGCTCCCCCATCGGGCGCGCCTTCAAGGGCTCGCTGAAGGACATGCGGGCCGACGACCTGACCGCGACGATCATCCAGGCGGCGCTCGCGAAGATCCCTCAGCTCGACCCGCGCGAGATCGACGACCTGATGCTCGGCTGCGGTCTGCCCGGCGGCGAGCAGGGGCACAACCTCGGCCGCATCGTGGCCGTGCAGATGGGCATGGACCACCTGCCCGGCTGCACCATCACCCGCTACTGCTCCTCCTCGCTGCAGACCTCCCGGATGGCGATGCACGCGATCAAGGCCGGCGAGGGCGACGTGTTCGTCTCGGCGGGCGTGGAGACGGTCTCGCGGTCGGTCAACGGCTCCTCCGACGGCCAGCCCGGCACCCACAACCCGCTCTTCGCGGAGGCGGAGGCCCGTACCGCCGCACGTGCCGAGCACGGCGTGGGGGCACCCCCAGCGGTAGCTGGGGGAGGGTGGCACGACCCGCGCGAGGACGGGCTCGTTCCGGACCCGTACATCGCGATGGGGCAGACCGCCGAGAACCTCGCCCGGCTCAAGGGCATCACCCGTGAGGAGATGGACGAGTTCGGCGTCCGCTCGCAGAACCTCGCCGAGGAGGCCATCAAGGCCGGTTTCTGGGAGCGCGAGATCACCCCGGTCACCACCCCGGACGGCACGGTCGTCAGCGCGGACGACGGCCCGCGCAAGGGCGTGACCATGGAGGGCGTGCGTGGGCTGAAGCCGTCCTTCCGGCCCGACGGGCTGATCACCCCCGGCAACTGCTGCCCCCTCAACGACGGCGCCGCCGCCCTGGTGATCATGTCCGACACCAAGGCGCGCGAGCTGGGCCTGACCCCGCTCGCCCGGATCGTCTCCACCGGCGTCTCCGCGCTGTCCCCCGAGATCATGGGCTTCGGCCCGGTCGAGGCCAGCAAGCAGGCGCTGAAGCGGGCCGGGATGAGCATCGGCGACATCGATCTGGTCGAGATCAACGAGGCGTTCGCGGCCCAGGTCATCCCCTCCTACCGGGCGCTGGGCATCGACATCGACCGCCTCAACGTCAACGGCGGCGCGATCGCGGTCGGCCACCCCTTCGGCATGACGGGCGCCCGCATCACCGGCACGCTCATCAACTCGCTGCAGTGGCACGACAAGCAGTTCGGCCTGGAGACGATGTGCGTGGGCGGCGGCCAGGGCATGGCGATGATCATCGAGCGGCTGAGCTGAGCCGCAGCGGAGGGTAGGGGTCGCCTGGCCTGTTCGATATGCGGCTCCGCCGCGTGGCGAAGGCGGCACCTGCCCGCAGCGAAGGCGAAGCTCAGCGCGACCAACAGCACGAGCGGCTGAGCTGACGCATCGACCCCAGGCATCGGGCTCAGGTATTGAGCTGAGCCCCACGGTCCGTTTGGCGGGCGGCCACTGGCAACTGCCCGCAGCATCCGTCGCCGACCTTGCCAGAACGTGACCGAATCGCCCCCAGGATGTGACCAATCTCCTGGGGGCTCAACGTTTTCGCAGGTCAGTCCCTTGAAGGGGCAACCTCAGGGGCTTAAGTCCCGCCCGCTTCATGACGTTTTGCACTGTGGGTGCGCACCGGAGCCCACGAAGCTGAGGTAGGAATCAGGGGGAATCTGGGGGATCCACCAACCGGGAGTATGTCAGTGAGCGCCATGTCCCTTGCCCTGCTGCTGGCCGCTGCCACCGCCACGGCCGCGGGCACCGCCGCCCTGTACAGCACTCGCGGCCTGCGCAAGCAGATCTCCGCCCTGCGCGCGGACCTCGCGGCCGCCGCCGCGGAGCGCCAGGAGGCGCCCGCGGTGCCCGCCGCGCGGACGGACCCCGCCGCGGGCGCCGACCTCGACGGGATACGGGCGGCCGTCGCGGACGCGCTCGCCGAGGAGCGCGAGCGGGAACTGGCCGAGGCCCGGGCCTTCTGGGCCGCGCAGGAGGAGCGCGGCACCGGCGCCGCCGACGCGCCCTCCCTGCTGGGCGGGCTGCCCGGCCCCGCCGACGACTGGGCGCACGAGAACCCGTACGCCGGCCCGTACCTGCCCCGGCAGGCCGACTTCGCCGGGCTGGAGCCGCCGCTGACCGAGGCCGAGGCCGCGGACTCCCCGGAGCTGGCCGCCGCGCGCCGCCGCCACCCCTCGCACCCGGACTTCGCGCCCGCGTCCCCGGTCGAGGACCAGGAGAGCACGGCCGAGCGGCTCGCCGAGCTGACCGACCACCGCATCCCGCTCACCGATGTGCGCCCCGGCCCGCTCGGCACCCTCGACGTCTACGTCTTCGCCGACGGCACGACCCTGTGCATGACGCCCGGCCACCGGGAGACCGCCGAACGGCTCGCGGAGGCCCTGCGCGCCGGCGAGGAGCCGGTACTGCTGGGCGGCTCCGGCGTCTCCGGCGCGTACTCGCTGACCTTCGGCTGCCGTACGGAGAACGTCTACGTCCTGGCCGACCGCGTGATCGCTTCGCTGTAGTACGCGCGTTGCCGGGCGCCCGGCAGCGCGGCGGCCCGCCGCGGAGCGGCCGCTACAGCCCGCACCGCTCGGCGGCCGCCTGCACCATGGCCACGGCCTCGGCCACCCCGGGCCGCCCCGGAGCGCCGTGGACGCGCAGGGCCTCCACCAAATCGTGGCCCGCGACGGCCACTTGGTCCGCGGCGGCGAACATGCCCGCCTCCGGCATCCGCCGGGGCTCGGCACCCGGTTCCTCGACACGCTGCGCCCATGCCGCCAACTCGCGGGCCAGCGCCAGCGCTTCCGCCGCCGCCCCACGGTTCAGCCGGGACTGCGGCAGTGCGCGCAGCCGGTCGGCGAAGCTGTCCACCGCGTCCAGAAGAGGCCTCACATCATCCACACCGCGAGCCTATGCGCCACCGACGGACTGTTGCCAACGCATGAACACTCGGGCACGGTGACAGGAAGGACCTCATCCGACGCGTCCGGAGGCGCCGATGTCCCACGTCTTCTCCGACGAGACCCACCGGAACCTGCTCTCCCGGATCCCCCACTGCACGGGCCGTGACATCGCCGAATGGCTGCGCACGGTCGAGGAAGGACCCGCCCTCTTCCGCTTCGAGGAGAAGGTCAGCTGGCTGCGCGGAGAGCACAACCTCGCATACGGCCACGCCAAGGCGATCGTCCACGAGTACGACCTGCGGCGGGCCGCGCGCAAGCTCCGGTAGCGGCCTGTCTCCCCCGGCACCACGGCGCGAACGTACGGCTGTACGGCGAGGGGCCCGGGGGCCCGCCCTGTGAGGCGGGCTCCCGGGCCCCTCGTCACGACAGGTCCGGCACCGGGCCGGACCCCCGCTAGTCGTTGTTCGTCAACAGCTGCACCAGACGCAGCAGCTCCAGGTAGATCCACACCAGGGACATCGTCAGACCGAAGGCGGCCATCCAGGACGCCTCGCGCGGCGCCCCGTAACGGACGCCGTCCTCGATCGACTTGAAGTCCATGGCGAGGAACGCGGCACCCAGCAGCACGCCGATGATGCCGAAGACGATGCCCAGACCGCCCGTGCGGAAGCCGAGGCCGTGGCCGCCGCCGAAGGCCGCGAACAGCATGTTCGCCACCATCAGCAGGACGAAGCCGATGGCCGCCGCCGTCACGAAGCGGTAGAAGCGGCGGTCGACCCGGATCAGCCGGGTGCGGTAGGCCACCAGCACACCGACGAAGACACAGATGGTGCCGAGCACCGCCTGCATCGGGGCGCCCTGCGCGATGGTGTTGTACGCCTTGCTGATCACGCCGAGGAACAGGCCCTCGAAGACCGCGTAGGCCAGGATCAGCG
This sequence comes from Streptomyces gamaensis, assembly GCF_042656465.1. Lineage (NCBI taxonomy): Bacteria > Bacillati > Actinomycetota > Actinomycetes > Kitasatosporales > Streptomycetaceae > Streptomyces > Streptomyces gamaensis. Next base: position 190,069 of record NZ_JBHSPB010000010.1, on the reverse strand, counting down.
CCGGGGACGGCCGCTCCTTGAACGACTGGATCAGACCCAGGACCATCGCCACGACCGCGGCGCCGAAGCCGAGGCCGACGGGCAGCTTGAGCGCCCAGGCCGCGCCGGCGGCGACGACGACCAGGCCCAGCGTGATCGCGGTGCGGCTGACGACGTCGTCCATCGTCATCCGGGTCTGCGCGGGGGCCTGCGGATAGCCCGTCTGAAGCCCGCCCTGCGCGTAGGGGTTGGCCGGCTCGGCGTACGGGTCGCCCGCGTACGGATTCGCGTACGGGTTGCCCGGGGCCGCGGTCCCGGCCTGCGGCGGCGCGTTGAAGCCCGCGTAGCCGTTGTCGCGGAACCGTCGCGAGAAGACCGGGTTGCTGCTCCTCATCTCACTCCTCCATGGCCACCCTGCGCGGCCTTGCGACCAAGAGTAATGGGTAGGCAAAAGAAATCTCTCGTGCTTTGGGACGATCTCTTACGTCCACCATGACCCGCTGCGCCCGTCCTATACCTCCGGGGACCCGCGCGGGGGGAGCTGTGCCGCACTCGTAGCGGACTCTTGACGCGAGAGATCGCGGGAGTGCCCGGAGCCGGACTTGAACCGGCACGGCCCGAAGGGCCAGCGAGGTTTAAGCTCGCCGTGTCTGCATTCCACCATCCGGGCAGGGCTCTCGGAGCAGGGCGCGGAGCAGGGCGCGCAGGGGGAAACCCACACGGCCTCCCGCGCGTGGAGAGCATCACGAGCCTAGCCCGCGCAGACCCCCCAAACAGCGGAACGAGTACACGAGGTTGTCTTATTTTATTGGCAACTGAGGGTCCATCAGCACAGGGGCGACGCCAAAGGCACATGCCACGGGCCGATACCCCCCGTTCACGCCCGTACCCGCACCGTGGCAGTGAATTGTCGCAATCTCGCTGCCTTCGCCCCGGGGATCGGCGTCATACCAAAGGAGGACGGCGGGCGGGCGGGGTCCGCCCGAGGTCTGCCACGGGAACCAGAGCTGGGGCTGACTCCCCGGACCGGGACGGCACGGACGATGGAACACGTACCTCGTAAGCCGCCCGGACAGGAGCGTCCACCGTGTTCACCTCCCCCCTCGGCGCCCAGCCCGCCGCCGCCCGTACCGCCGTGGCCGCCGCCCGCGCCACCGAGCTGTCCAAGGTCTACGGCCACGGCGAGACCAAGGTGACCGCCCTGGACCGGGTCTCCGTGGAGTTCCGCCGGGCCGAGTTCACCGCGATCATGGGTCCGTCGGGCTCCGGCAAGTCCACGCTCATGCACTGCATGGCCGGGCTCGACACGGTCTCCTCCGGCTCCGCGCGGATCGGCGACGTCGAGCTGACGGGGCTGAGCGACAAGAAGCTCACGCAGCTGCGCCGCGACAAGATCGGCTTCATCTTCCAGGCGTTCAACCTGCTGCCCACCCTCAACGCCCTGGAGAACATCACCCTCCCGATGGACATCGCGGGCCGCAAGGCGGACCAGCAGTGGCTGGACACCGTGGTCTCCACCGTGGGGCTCGCGGGCCGCCTCAAGCACCGTCCCAACCAGCTCTCGGGAGGCCAGCAGCAGCGCGTGGCCGTCGCCCGCGCGCTGGCCGGCAAGCCGGAGATCATGTTCGCCGACGAGCCCACCGGCAACCTCGACTCCCGCTCCGGCGCCGAGGTCCTCGGCTTCCTGCGCAACTCGGTGCGCGAGCTGGGCCAGACCGTCGTCATGGTCACCCACGACCCCGTCGCCGCCTCCTACGCCGACCGCGTCGTCTTCCTCGCCGACGGCCGCATCGTCGACGACATGCAGGGGCCCACCGCCGACGCGGTCCTCGACCGCATGAAGGCCTTCGACGCCAAGGGCCGCACCAGCTGACGCCCGTACGGGCCGCCCCTCCGCCGCACCTCGAACCCCAGGACTCAACACCCCATGTTCCGCACCGCCTTGCGCAATGTGCTCGCGCACAAGGGCCGGCTGCTGATGACGGTGCTCGCCGTGTTGCTCGGCGTGGCCTTCGTCTCCGGCACGCTGGTCTTCACCTCGACGATCTCCAACGCCCAGCAGAACAGCCTGCAGAAGGGCTTCACCGGCGTCGACGTCGCCATCCACACCACCGGCCGGGCCGCCGCCGACCCCGAGGCCGGCCCCGGCAGGCCGGGCGAGCGGCCCGCGCTCTCCCAGCAGCTGCTCGACAAGGCCGCCACCGTGCCCGGCGCCGCCTCCGCGTCCGGCTCGGTCGCCGGCTACGCCGCGGTCGCCGGCAAGGACGGCAAGCTCGCGTCCGAGGGCCAGAGCCCCCGCGGCGCCAACTACTACCCGGGCGGCGACGGCAAGGACGCCCGCTACCCGCTGAAGGACGGCCGCGGCCCGCGCGCAGCCGGCGAGATCGCCCTCGACGCGAAGACCGCCGAGCGCGCCGGGTACAAGGTCGGCGACACCGTGCGCGTCTCCGTCGACGGCCCGGTGCTCCCCCAGAAGCTCACCGGCATCTTCACCTCCGACGACGGCAGCGTCGAGGCGGGCAACAGCCTCACCCTCTTCGACACCGCCACCGCGCAGAAGTTCTACGGCAAGCAGGGCGAGTTCAACGAGATCGCGGTCAAGGCGGCCCCCGGCACCTCGCAGACCGTGCTGAAGGCCGAGCTCGACAAGATCCTGCCGAGCGACACCGAGACCGTCACCGGCAAGCAACTCGCCGACGAGCAGGCCAAGATGGTCAGCGACGACATGAAGGCCATGCAGAAGTTCCTGCTGATCTTCGCCGGCATCGCGCTGTTCGTGGGCATCTTCATCATCGCCAACACCTTCTCCATGCTGGTCGCCCAGCGCACCAAGGAGCTCGCGCTGCTGCGCGCGGTCGGCGCGAGCCGCCGCCAGGTGACCCGCTCGGTGCTGACCGAGGCGTTCGTCGTCGGCGCGATCGCCGCCGTCACCGGTCTGCTGGCCGGCATCGGCATCGGCGCCGTGCTGCGCTCGGTGGTCCGCGACATGGGTGCCTCGATCCCCGACGGCCCGCTCGTCGTCTCCCTCTCGACCGTCCTCACCTCGCTCGCCGTGGGCGTCCTGGTGACGATGCTCGCCGCCTGGCTGCCGGCCCGGCGGGCCGCGAAGATCCCGCCCGTCGCCGCGATGAGCAGCGTGCACGCGGTGGCCTCCGCCAAGTCCCTGGTCGTGCGCAACTCCATCGGCGCGGCCCTGTCGGCCCTGGGCGTGGCCGTCCTGCTGACGGGCTCCGCCAACGAGATGGTGCTGTCCGGGGGCGCGGCCCTGCTGGTCCTCGGCGTGTTCGTGCTCACCCCGCTGCTGTCGCGCCCGCTGATCGCCGCCGCCGAGCCCGTCCTGCGCACGTTCGGCATCTCCGGCAAGCTGGCCCGGCAGAACGCGGTGCGCAACCCGCGCCGTACCGCCGCGACCGCCTCGGCGCTGATGATCGGCCTCACCCTGATCACCGGCATGACCGTGGTCGCCGGCAGCATGCAGCAGGCCGTCGACAAACTGGCGACCAGCTCCCTGAAGGCGGACTTCCTCGTCTCCATGGCGAACCGGAACCCGCTCTCGCCCGAGGTCGAGAAGACGCTCGCGAGCAGCCCGGGCGTGACCGCCGTCAGCCCGGTGCGCGAGTCCCCCGCCAGGATCGGCGACGGCCACACCCCGCTGACCGGCGTCGACGGCCGCACCATCGAGCAGCTGGCGAAGCCGAAGTTCACGTCCGGTTCCTTCGCGGGCCTGTCCGGTGACAAGGCCGTCGTCGACAAGGAACTCGCCAAGAAGCGCGGCTGGAAGGTCGGCTCCTCCCTCCCCGTCACCTTCGAGGACGGCAAGAAGGGCACGCTGACCGTCTCCGGCGTCTACCAGGGCAGCGAGCTGCTCAACGGCATCGTCGTCGACACCCGCACCCTCGCCCCGCACCAGGAGCTCACCGCCGACTCGCGCGTGCTGGTCAAGACGGAGACGGGCGCGAACGAGTCCGCCAAGGACAGCCTGCGCAAGGCCCTCGGTGACAACCCCGCGATCCAGATCGCGGACAAGAAGGACATCTCCAACTCCATCGCCGGAGCCGTCAACACGTTCCTCAACATGATGTACGGGCTGCTGGGCATGGCCGTGGTCGTCGCGGTGCTCGGCGTCGTCAACACCCTGGCGATGTCGGTCTTCGAGCGGTCCCAGGAGATCGGCATGCTGCGCGCGATCGGTCTGGACCGCAAGGGCATCAAGCGCATGGTGCGCCTGGAGTCGCTGCTCATCTCGCTCTTCGGCGGAGTCCTGGGCATCGGTCTCGGGGTGTTCTTCGGCTGGGTCCCGGGCGACATGATCCGCAAGCTGCTGCCCGACTACGCGATGGTGATCCCCTGGGGCCGGATGGTGCTGTTCCTGCTGCTGGCCGCGGTGGTGGGCGTACTGGCCGCGCTGTGGCCGGCCCGCCGGGCGGCGCGGCTCAACATGCTGGCCGCGATCAAGGCCGAGTGACAGCCCGGCCGTTGCACGAAGAAGGGCCCCGCGACGGATGTTCTCCGTCGCGGGGCCCTTCCCGTCCGCCCGTACGGGCAGGCCGGGGGTCAGCGCCAGTCGCGGGCGCGCAGCGGCATGCCGGAGTCGCCGGAGGCAGGCGTACGGACCGCGAGCACCTGGTTGACGCCGATGCGGTTGCGCTCGAAGGACAGCGCGGACGCCGCCATGTACAGCCGCCAGACCCGGGCCCGGCCCGGCGAGGTGAGGGCGACGGCCTCGTCCCAGTGCGCCTCCAGGTTGGCCACCCAGCGGCGCAGGGTCAGCGCGTAGTGCTGGCGCAGCGCCTCCACGTCGCGGACCTCGAAGCCGGCCTCCTCCAGCTGCGCGACCGTACGGCCCACGGGCGCGAGCTCGCCGTCGGGGAAGACGTAGCGGTCGATGAACTCGTCGACCTCGTAGGCCTCCTCGTCCTTCAGCGGGCGGCGGGCGATCTGGTGGTTGAGCAGCCGGCCGCCCGGCTTGAGGAGCCCGTACATGTCGGCGGCGTACTCGCCGTAGCGGACCGCGCCCACGTGCTCGGCCATCCCGATGGACGAGATCGCGTCGAAGGGGCCGTCGGCGATCTCCCGGTAGTCCTGGACGCGGATCTCCACCCGGTCGGCGAGGCCCGCGTCGGCGACGCGCTTACGAGCGTAGGCGGCCTGCTCCTCGGAGAGGGTGATGCCGACGGCGCTCACCCCGTACTCCCGGGCCGCGTGCAGCACCATCGAGCCCCAGCCGCAGCCGACGTCCAGCAGCCGCATCCCGGGACGAAGCGCCAACTTCCGGCAGACCAGGTCGAGTTTGGCGCGCTGGGCGTCCTCAAGCGTGGCCTCGGGCGCGGCATCAGACGTGGCATCGGGCACGGAATCAGACGTGGCATCGGGCGTCGCCCCGGGGCTCTCCCAGTAGGCGCACGAGTAGACCATGGAGGGGCCCAGGACGCGCTCGTAGAAGGCGTTGCCGACGTCGTAGTGGTGGCTGATGGCCTGCTTGTCGCGGCGCAGCGTGTGCAGGGGGCCGCCGCTCCTGCGGGCCTCCTCGCGCGGCGGCCGGGGCGGCAGCCCGACCCCGGCGAGCCTGACGAGCTCGCTGCCCGCGGCGCGCAGCCGCGGGTCGCGCACGGTGGCGAGCAGGGCGGTGAGTCCGGAGTGGCGGGCGGCGCCCTCGCCGCGCTCCCACAGGCTTCCGGCGAGCAGGTCGAGCGCCCGGTACAGATCGCCCTCGACGTCGATGTCGCCCGCGACCCAGGCGCGCGCGAGCCCCAACTCGCCCGGCTTGAACAGCAGTCGGCGCAGGGCCCGGCGGCGCCTGATCACCAGGACGGGAGTGCCCGGCGGACCGTACTCGCTGCGGTCCCAGGCCCGGAGGCGGACCGGGAGCGGGGCCCCCAGCACCTGTTCAGCGAGCACTGTGAGCCGTCGAGCGGCGTCCGGCATGTCGCACACCTCCGTGATGCAAGGTCAGGAGAAACGTTCAACTGATACCTGAACACCAAGGGCGGGGCCCGTAGTCCCGTTCCGTCAGATTAGATCAACTCAGCGGAACCGGATACGGCGCACATCCCCCCGAATGCCGCGAACGCGCGCCGGGAACAACGCGAAAGGGCGCCCGCCCCACGGATTGGCGGACGCCCTCTCGGCGTATGGGTACCGTGCCCCGGACGAGGATCCGGGGGCTGCGGTCAGGAGGCCTTGGCCTTCGGCTGCTCGGCCTTGGCGGCCGGAGCCGGGGCCGGCTTGGCGGCCTCGTAGAACTCCTCGCGCGGGTTCTCCATGGCACGCAGGGAGACGACCTCACGCTTGAGGAACATGCCGAGGGTCCAGTCGGCGAAGATGCGGATCTTGCGGTTCCAGGTCGGCATGGCCAGACCGTGGTAGCCACGGTGCATGTACCAGGCGAGCCGGCCCTTGAGCTTGATCTTCATCTTGCCCATGACGATCATGGCGACGCCCTTGTGGAGGCCGAGGCCCGCCACAGCACCCTTGTTGGCGTGCTTGTACGGCTTCTGCCCGGCCTCGAAGCCGCGCATCGCGGCCACGACGTTGTCGCCGAGGACCTTGGCCTGGCGCAGGGCGTGCTGCGCGTTCGGCGGGCACCAGGCGTTCTCGTTGCCCGCGGCGCGCCCGACGAGGTCGGGGACCTGGGCGTTGTCGCCGGCCGCGAAGGCGTACGGCATGTCCTTGATCTGCAGCGTCGGCAGGGTGTCGACGTGGCCGCGCGGGCCCAGCGGCAGACCGAAGCGGGACAGCGCCGGGTTCGGCTTGACGCCCGCGGTCCACACGATGGTGTTGGCGTCGACCTCAAGGCCGTTCTTCAGCACCACATGGCCGTCCACGCAGGAGTCCATCGAGGTGCTGAGGTGGATCTCGATGCCGCGGCTCGCCAGGTGCTCCTTGCCCCAGGTGCCCAGCTTGGGCCCGACCTCGGGGAGGATCTTGTCGGCCGCGTCGACGAGGATGAACCGCATGTCCTCGCGCTTGACGCTCGGGTAGTACTTCGCGGCGTCGCGGGCCATGTCCTCGACCTCGCCGATGGTCTCCGCGCCCGCGAAGCCACCGCCGATGAAGACGAAGGTCAGCGCCCTGCGGCGGATCTCCTCATCGGTCGTGGAGTCGGCCTTGTCGAGCTGCTCCAGGACGTGGTTGCGCAGGCCGATGGCCTCCTCGACACCCTTCATACCGATGCCGTTCTCGGCCAGGCCGGGGATCGGGAAGGTGCGGGAGACGGCGCCGAGCGCGATCACCAGGTAGTCGAAGGGCAGCTCGTACGCCTCGCCCACGAGCGGGGCGACCGTGGCGACCTTGCGGTCCTGGTCGATGGTGGTGACGCGGCCGGTGAGTACCTCCGCCTTGGGGAGCACGCGTCGCAGCGGCACCACGACGTGGCGCGGGGAGATGCTGCCGGCAGCTGCTTCGGGGAGGAAGGGCTGGTACGTCATGTACGAACGGGGGTCGACGACCGTGACGGTCGCCTCGCCGTACCGCATCTTCTTCAGGATGCGGCGCGCCGCGTACAGGCCGACGTAACCACCGCCTACTACGAGGATCCGTGGACGCTCCGTGGTGCTCATGTTTCGAGTATCCAGCACTCCCCCAGGGGGTGCTCGTGAGCCCCTTCACAAGACCTCGGGTACCGTCTGCTACACTGCGCGGCCCCCGTGACGCATGCCATACCCCGGCAAGGGAACCACCTGCCGCGTACGCGCGTTGTGCACCCCCACTGAACTGGCCTTGTGGCATGCGCCGTCGATGGACCACCGCTGCTCCAGGGCCGGCATAAACGTCTCTTTAACCCGCCCGAAACCCGACCGTTTCCGGCTCACGGGGCCGCAGATGACGCGAAAAGGGGTCCGACGGCCCTTCCCGGCGGCCGACGGACCCCAATTTCATGTGAAGGATTTCACGAACTTTTTTCGGCGGAGCCGCGCGGGCGTCCTCGCAGACGCCCCTGCTGCCCCGGGAGCCCCTGGAGTATCAGGCGATGCTCCAGCCGATTCCGTCGAGAATGTCGTGCTCGCTCACCACGACCTCCCGCGCGCCGGTCCGCTCCATCACGCACTGCAGGACGAGCGCCCCCGCCGCGATGACGTCCACCCGGCCCGGGTGCAGCACCGGGATCGCGGCGCGCTCCTCGTGCGTGGAGGCGAGCAGCCTGGCCGTGATCCCACGGACCTGCTCCACGGTGACACGCGCGTGGTGGACGGCCTCGGAGTCGTACTCCCGCAGGCCGAGCGCGATGGCCGCGACCGTGGTGACCGAACCGGCCAGCCCCACCAGGGTGTGCGCCCCGGTCAGCGGCACCGACTGCTGGGCCAGGTCGAGCGCGGCCTCCACATCGGCCCGTATCGCGGCGATCTGACCGGGCGTCGGCGGGTCGGTGACCTCGCCGTCCGCCACGAGGTGGCGCTCCGTCATCCGCACACAGCCGATGTCCACGCTGCGCGCGGCACGCACGTGCTCCTCGCCGACGACGAACTCGGTCGAGCCACCGCCGATGTCCACCACCAGGTACGGCCCGGTGAGGTCGGCGCGGCCGGCGAGCTCCTTGGTCGCGCCGGTGAAGGAGAACTCCGCCTCCTGATCCCCGCTGATCACCTCGGGCTCGACCCCGAGGATGTCGACCACGCCGCGCACGAAGTCGTCCCGGTTCTCCGCGTCGCGCGAGGCCGAGGTCGCCACGAACCGCACGCGCTCGGCGCCGAGTTCCTTGATGACGGCCGCGTACTCGCGGCACGCGGCGAAGGTGCGCTCCAGCGCCTCGGGGGCCAGCCGGCCGGTGCGGTCGACGCCCTGGCCGAGGCGGACGATCGTCATCCGCCGGTCCAGCTCGGCGAGTTCACCGGTGTGCGGGTCCGCGTCCGCGACGAGCAGACGGATGGAGTTGGTGCCGCAGTCGATGGCCGCGACGCGGGTCATGGACGCTCCTGGGGTCGGATTCGGGTACTGCGCGCGGAGGTTGTGACAGACGGGAGGAGGGCTCACGCGTCCGCGCAGGGCGTGACGCACGGGCCCTTGCGCCACCACTCCGGGAGCATCGCGACGGCCTCGTCGCCGAGCGGGTTGACGCCGGGTCCGGCCGCCAGCGAGTGGGCGACCAGCACGTGCAGGCACTTGACCCGGTCCGGCATGCCGCCCGCGCTCGGGAAGCCCTGGAGCACCTCGATGGCGTCGCGGCGCGCGATGTAGTCCTCGTGGGCCGCGCGGTAGGCGGCGGCGAGCTCGGGGTCCTCGGCGAGCCGGGCGTTCATCTCCTTCATGACGCCCTCCGCCTCCAGCGTGCCGATCGCGGAGGCCGCGCGCGGGCACGTCAGGTAGTACAGGGTCGGGAAGGGGGTGCCGTCGTCGAGGCGCGGGGCGGTCTCGACGACATCGGGGTTGCCGCAGGGGCAGCGGTGCGCGATCGCGCGCAGGCCGCGCGGCGGCCGGCCCAGCTGCTGGTTGAAGGCGTCGATGTCCTCGGCGGTGGGCGGCGTGGGCTCGGTCTGCGGAGGAGGGGTCTGCATGTGCTCGCTCGTGCTCGGGTCCCGTGCTGGGGACGGGGTCGTGTCGGGGTCGGGTCCGGTGGGTGGGGTCAGGGCCTGGCGGCGGCGTCCGCCGTGTCCACACCTTCCCAGAAGTTGGCGTACCAGGGGCGGTCGGCGGCGCCCTTGTCCCGGGGCCGCTTGGCCGTACCGCTGCCGTCGATGACGCTGTATCCGGTCTCGCCGGGGCGCAGATAGTGCAGGTGCTCGCGCGCCTGCTGCTCGATGTACGCGGGGTCCTCCAGCCGCGCCTTCTCCTCCAGCAGCCGCTTGACCTGCTCGCGGGCCTGCTCCGAGCGGTGCCGCTGCTCGGCGATGTCGGAGCGCTGGGTGACCCACTGGCGCATCGGGTAGGCGAGGGCGACGACCATCGAGCAGACGACGAGGGCCAGCAGCGCCGCCCTGCCGGTGAGCCGGCTGCGGCGCGGCGGCCGGCCGCGGCGCGCCGTGGCCGCGGGACCCTGCACCAGCGCGGCGCCCAGCGCCTTGAGCCGGGCCGCGGTGGAGAACCGGTCCGCCGTCACGTCGCCTCCCCAGGTGTCTGTTGCACGCCCGTGCCTCTTGACGAACGTACGTCCCCGGCCACGGTACGGGACCGCGGCCGGGGACGTGGTGAGGCGTGAGGACTTCCCGGCCCGGCGGGGCCGTCGGGAGGTCTTCGCGGGGTGTGTCAGCCCTTGAAGCGCGGGAAGGCGCTGCGGCCGGCGTACACCGCGGCGTCGTCGAGGATCTCCTCGATGCGCAGCAGCTGGTTGTACTTGGCGACGCGCTCGGAGCGGGCCGGGGCACCGGTCTTGATCTGGCCGCAGTTGGTGGCGACGGCCAGGTCGGCGATGGTGACGTCCTCGGTCTCGCCGGAGCGGTGGGACATCATGCACTTGTAGCCGTTGCGCTGGGCCAGCTCGACGGCGTCGAGGGTCTCGGTCAGCGAGCCGATCTGGTTGACCTTGACCAGCAGGGCGTTGGCGGCGCCGTCCTCGATGCCGCGGGCGAGGCGCTCGGGGTTGGTGACGAACAGGTCGTCGCCGACGAGCTGGACCTTGTCACCGAGCTTGGCGGTGATGGTCTTCCAGCCCTCCCAGTCGTCCTCGAACAGCGGGTCCTCGATGGAGACCAGCGGGTAGGCGTCGACGAGCTCCGCGTAGTACTCGGTCATCTCGGCCGCGGTGCGGTCCTTGCCCTCGAACTTGTAGACGCCGTCCTTGTAGAACTCGGAGGCGGCCACGTCGAGCGCGAGGGCGATGTCCTGGCCGGGGGTGTAGCCGGCCTCCTTGACGGCCTCAAGGATCAGGTCGAGGGCCTCGCGGTTGGAGCCCAGGTTCGGGGCGAAGCCGCCCTCGTCGCCCAGACCGGTGGACAGGCCGCGGTTCTTCAGCACCTTCTTGAGGGTGTGGTAGACCTCGGCGCCCCAGCGCAGGGCCTCGGAGAAGGACTCCGCGCCGATCGGCGCGATCATGAACTCCTGGATGTCCACGTTGGAGTCGGCGTGCGAGCCGCCGTTGAGGATGTTCATCATCGGCACCGGCAGCAGGTGCGCGTTCGGGCCGCCCAGGTAGCGGAACAGCGGCAGGTCGGACGCCTCGGAGGCGGCGTGCGCGACGGCCAGGGAGACGCCGAGGATGGCGTTGGCGCCCAGGGAGCCCTTGTTGTCGGTGGCGTCCAGGTCGAACATGGCCTGGTCGATCAGGCGCTGCTCGGTGGCGTCGTAGCCGACGAGCTCCGGGCCGATCTGCTCGATGACGGCCAGCACGGCCTTCTCGACACCCTTGCCCAGGTAGCGGCTGTTGTCCCCGTCACGGAGCTCGATGGCCTCGAAGGCACCGGTCGAGGCGCCGGACGGCACGGCGGCACGGCCGGTGGAGCCGTCGTCGAGGCCGACCTCGACCTCGACCGTGGGGTTGCCTCGCGAGTCGAGGATCTCGCGAGCTACGACGACGTCGATGGACGGCACGAGGGTCTCCTTCGTGTGTGTCTGGAGTTCTGCAGCACGAGCCTAACGGGCCCCGGAGGGTCGCCCTGCCGTTGGAGTGTCCCCCGGACCGAAAATTGCCACAAAACCCGAGATCACGGGATCAATGACCGGAGTGTTCGCTGAGCGGGGAAGTGGCTCTTCGCCGGTTTCCCCCGGTGCTCCGGGGGGCGTGTCCCGGCCCCCGGAAACGGCGGAGCCCCGCTCCGGCGCGCGCTCGGGGAGAGTCGCGCCGGAGCGGGGCGTGCCGCTGCTGCGTGCCCGGGACCGCCGGGCGTACCGGGCCGGACGGGCCGGCCCGGCGGGGGTCAGCGCAGGTGCAGCTGCTGGCCCTCGAAGATGAGGTTGGCGTCCTCGACGGTGTCCTTGTTCAGCTCGTAGAGCTTCTGCCAGCCGCCCTTGACGCCGTTGGCCTCGGCGATCAGCGACAGGGTGTCGCCGGACTTGACCTGGTACTCGCCGTCGCCCTGCTTGACGGGCTTGGGGGCGGCGTGCTTCGGCGCGGCCTGCTGCTTGGGGGCCGGGGCCTCCTCGGCGACCGGGGCGGCGTGCTTCGGCTTGGCCGTCTTGGGGGCGGCCTGACGCTCGCTGCGGTCGGCGTGGGACTTGGCGGAGCGCTGGGACTTCGAGGACTGCGAGGACTTCGAGGAGCCCGACTCCGGGTTCACGTCGGCCTTGGGGCCACCGGAGGTGAGGCCGCCCGCACCGGCGCAGCCCCAGGCACCCGGGCCCTGCATGGCGAGGAGCTTCTCGGCGACGGCGATCTGCGCGGACTTGGAGGCGAGGTCGGCGCGCGGGGCGTACTTCTGGCCGCCGGCGGCGTTCCAGGAGGACTGGGAGAACTGCAGGCCGCCGTAGTAGCCGTTACCGGTGTTGATCTTCCAGTTGCCGCTGGACTCGCACTGGGCGACCTTGTCCCAGGTCTGGACGGAGGCTGCGTTGGCGGAGGTGGCGACCATCAGCGGGGCGGCCACGGCGGCGCCGGTGACGCCGGCGAGCGTGACGATACGGACGGCCTTGGACGGACGACGATGCTTGCCCTTGGACATAAGTCGTTTCCTCACCGACGCCTGCGAGGTGAGCTGTCGGGTTCGGACTGTGAGTTCGCCCGGCCTCGTGTGCGCTGCACACTCGGCTTCACCCCAAGCCGTCCCGGTCCTGCGGTCGGTGACCGTCGGTCCGTTCCGGCGCCTACCTTGGTTCCCCCGCTCCTGCCTACGGCGCTTTCGCGACGACTCCGACGACCGCCGGCAGGATTCGGCGTGGCGGCCGTGGTGCTCGCGGTGGCGAGCGGTCATGACGGTAAACACAGTCGGCGTCAGGCATCAAACCCCTCTTTCCAGCCACAGTTGACGCGCGTTACCCCGAGGAACTCTGTGTTTTCGCAGGTGGGAGGGGGTCCTAGGGCTCTGGGAGGGGCCCGTTCCGGCGGAAGTCAACGAGACCCATGTCTCACTTTCGACTGGAACGGACATTCCCCGCGAACTACCGCGCCAGAACCGCACTATTTGCCGACATCAAGCCTCTGACCAGGAAGGATCAGGTTGGGATCGCTTCCGACAACTTTCTCATTGCGCTCGTACAGGGAATGCCAGCCTCCGGTAACGGAGTGCTGGTCGGCGATGACTGACAGGTTGTCACCGGGACGCACGGTGTAGTTGTCCACCTTGCCGGTGATGTCCGTACGGGCCGAGCCGCCGCTCCGGGAGGCGTGCCCCGTATCGGTGCGCGAGGGCTCCAAGGGGCCCGTGGAACCCGAGGGGGCCGAGGGATCCGGCGCGCGGTGCCTGCCGGTGCCCGGGGCGGGCTCCGGGGTCGCCCGCGGGGCCTGCGCGGAGGGCGCGTTGGGGCTCGCGGTGCCGGGAGTGTCCGCCGGGGCGTTCCGGGTCGGGATGGCGGTGGGGTCGTCGGTGGGTGTGCTCCGGGGGGCGCTCGCCGGGCCGTTCGCGGCCGGGCTCCCGTCAGCGGCGCTCGGGGAGTTCGAGGGCGTGTGTGCGGGCGCGGGCGTGTCCGCGTGGGCGCTCCCGGAGCTGTGCGCGGACGTGCCCTGGGGCGCACCGGTGCCGGGGTCCGCCGCGGGCTTGCGGTGTTTGCCGGTGGCCGCGCCCGTCGCGTCGGAGGTCGTGGGTGCGGGTGTGGCTGAAGTGCCGTGGTCCGCCGGGGCGTCGGGGGTCGTGTGCGGGGTCATTCCGGGCGGCGTGATGCCCGGCGGCACCGTGGGGAGCGTGGGCGCCCCCGGTACCGCGGGAACCGCCGGGGTGTAAGTGGCGTCCGTCTCCGTCGAGGACGCGGGGGCCGACGGGGAGGCCGATGCGGGCGGGGAAGCCGGGGTCGATGACGGGGCCGGGGCTGTCGGTGACGTCGATGGCGCCGGTGACGTCGATGAGGCCGGTGGGTTCGCTGGAGCCTGTGGAGTCGTGGGCAACGACGAAACCGGTGTCGACGAAGAGGCCGACGAAGCCGGCGCGGAGGGTGAGGACGCCGGCGCGGACGGTGTCGAAGACGCCGACGATGCCGAGGACGAGGCAGGTGTCGACGAGGCCGAGGACGAGGCAGGCGTCGACGAGGCGGAAGGTGTCGACGACGCGGACGGGGAGGGAGAGGCGTGCGTGGGAGCGGAGGGCGACGGGGCGTCAGCCGGAGTGCGCGGCGCGTGCGGAGTGGGCGCGGGGGGCGTACGGGTCTGCGTGGAGCCCGGGTTCACCTCGGGCGCCCGGCCGCCCTGGGTCAGGCCCGCCTGCTGCGCGCAGTTCTGCCAGGTCCCCGTCCCCGTCTCGGCGAGGATCTTCTGGGCGACGGCTATCTGCTGCTGACGGCTGGCCAGGTCCGGGCGCGGGGCGTACGCCTGCCCGCCGTGCTGCTCCCACTGCTCCTGGGTGAGCTGCAGTCCGCCGTAGGCGCCGCTGCCGGAGTCGGCGCTCCAGATGCCGCCGCTCTCGCACTGGGCGACCTTGTCCCAGGTGCCGGCGTCGGCGGCGTTCGCGCCGGTGGCGGCGAGCAGCGGCATGGCGATGCCCGCTCCCGTGACCCCCGCGGTGACCACGAGGGCGGGTACCTGACGGGGGCGGCGGTGTCGTCCGTTCCCGGAGAGCATGCGGATGACCTCTCGTCGGCGGCAGTGATGGTCGTCGAACATAGCGACGCGCCCCGGGAGTCACAAGCCGGTGTCGCGTTGATCACGTGCGGGTCACGCGAGTTGACGGTCCGTCACTCACGGTCGCCTACGGGGCGATCCGGTCACCGGGCGTGAACTCGACGGGCAGGGTACGCAGTCCGCGCATGATGAGGCCGCCGCGCCAGCGCAGTTCCTCCGGAGCGACGGCCGGCCGCAGGTCGGGCAGTCGGCGCAGCAGGGTCGCGAGCGCCGTCTGCCCCTCCAGCCGGGCCAGGGGCGCGCCCAGGCAGTAGTGGATGCCGTGCCCGTAGCCCAGGTGCTGGTTGTCGCGGCGGGCGAGGTCGAGGGTGTCGGGGTCGGGGAAGCGCGCGGGGTCGCGGTCGGCGGCGGCGAGCACGACCAGGACGGGGTCGCCCTCGGCGATGCGCACCCCGCCGATGCTCAGGTCCTGGGTCGCGAATCGCCAGGTGGCGAGCTCGACCGGGCCGTCGTAGCGCAGCAGCTCCTCCACGCCGGTCGCGAGCAGGCCCGTATCGCCCTCCGCCAGCGCGTGCTGCAGGCGTGCGCGCTGCTCGGGGTGGCGCAGGAGGGCGAGGGTGCCGTTGCCGATGAGGTTGACGGTGGTCTCGAAGCCGGCGAAGAGAAGGATGAAGGCCATGGCGGCGACCTCGTTCTCGGTGAGGTGCTCGCCGTGGTCGCTCGCGCGGATGAGACCGGAGATGAGGTCGTCGGCCCCTTCCTCCCCCAGGGACTCACGCTTGCGGTGGATGAGCTCGGCGAGATAGGTCCGCATCCGCTTCACGGCGCGGGCCACGCCGCCACGCGGGCCTCCGCCGTGCCGGATCATCATGCCCGCCCAGTCGCGGAAGTCGTCCTGGTCCTCGCGCGGGACGCCGAGCATCTCGCAGATGGCGTAGATGGGGAGCGGGAAGGCGAACTCGTGGATGAGGTCGGCCTCCCCCTTCTCCACGAAGCCGTCGATCAGCCGGTCCGTCAACTCCTGGACGCGCGGCGCGAATTCGGCGACGCGGCGCGGGGTGAACGCCTTGGAGACCAGACGGCGCAGCCGGGTGTGGTCCGGCGGGTCGATGTTGAGCAAATGCGTCATGAGGTTCGCGCTGCGCTCGCCCGGGATGCCGATCTTGCCCTTGCCGTGGGCGGACTCGGAGTGGTGCACGGGGTTCTTCGACAGCCGCTGGTCCGCGAGTGCCTGCCGGGCGTCCGCGTAGCGCGTGACGAGCCACGCCTCGACACCGCTGGGGAGCGCGGTGCGGTGCACGGGCGCGTGCTCGCGCAGCCACGCGTAGGCGGGGTACGGGTCGGAGGCGAACTCCCAGGTGAAGAGGGCGGGGGCGGGGCAGGCGGAGGACCGGGTACCGCTGTGGTCGGTGGTGCGCCGGGGGGAGGAGTCGTCGGTGTCGTGCACTCCTTCGACGTTACTGGGCGCGCCGGAGGCGTGCGGACGGCTGCGGCTGCCCGCTTGAGCGGGCTGGGCGAAGTCCGCGTGGGCGCGAGCGGCCACGACGCCGCCCGCGGACGACGCACCGGACTTTCACCGGACCGCCGGCGGAGCGCCGAGGCTTCAGTGGTGGCCGATGCCTCCGCTGCCGAAGCCGCCGCTGCCGCCCGGGTTCCACTTCTTGCGTTCCTCGGTCGGCTCCTCGGGGTGGCTGCCCGGGTTGTGGATCTCGTGCGGCAGTACCCGCTCCCCCTGGGCCTCGGGGTGCAGCTCGTCCGATTCGCGGTGCTCGGTGACGTATCCGACCGATTCCTCGTCGTGGGCGTGGCCCGGGCCGTGGTCGGGCGCGGGCCGCTCCCGCTCCTCGGGGGTCCGCCAGGCCCCCATCCGCCGCTGCGGCGCGGAGGGCGGCGGCGGCTCCTGGTCACGCTTGCGGAAGCCCCGGACGACGGCGACGATCAGCACGAGCACGACGAAGATGCCGACGACGAACTGGACGATGCCGCCGAGCCACGCGGGGGCGGCGAGGTCGGTGCGGTCGATGAGACCGGTGTGGTCGATACGCATGGCTTTCGGGTACCCGTCGACCACCCGGAAAAGTCGGACATCTAGCGATATCTAGGCCGAATGAGTGCCGGGCTCCCGCCGCGCGGCCTCCGCCGCGTGGATCGCGTCGCGGTAGGTACGGGTCGCCGCGCGCAGCGCGGTCTCGGGGTCGACACCGGCCGCCTCGGCCCGTACGGCCAGGGCCAGCAGTTCGTATCCGATGCCGTCGCCCGACGGCAGACGCGGCGAAAGTCCCTCGGCCCGGGCGCGGGAGGCGAGCTTCGCGGCCAGGGCGAGGGCGGGCTGGCCGAGCGGGACGCCCTCGGTGACCGACGTGCGGCCCTTCTCCGCGGCCTTGGTCCGCATCCAGTGCGCCTTGACGTCCTCGGGGGTCTCGGCCGGCTCCTCGCCGAAGACGTGCGGGTGGCGGTGGATCAGCTTGTCGACGATGCCGCCCGCGACGTCGTCGACGGAGAACGGCTCGTCCGCGTCGTCCTGCGCGATACGGGCGTGGAAGACGACTTGCAGCAGCACATCGCCCAGCTCCTCGCGCAGCGCCTCCCGGTCACCGGTCTCGATGGCCTCCAGCAGCTCGTACGTCTCCTCCAGCGCGTACTTCGCCAGGTCCTCGTGGGTACGGATGCCCGACCAGGGGCACGCGCGGCGGATCCGGTCCATGACCTGCACCAGGTCGAGCAGCCGCGCGCCCGGCAGGTCGTACGAACCGGGGAGCAGCTCCAGCGCCGGCATCGTCTCGCGGCCGGAACCGGCGAGCCGGGCCAGGCCGTCGGTGAGGGCCGACTCCCCGGCGGCGGAGGTGAGGACGACAGCGGTACGGCCGCCCGCGCAGTGGGCGACCAGCTCCCGGGCGCTCGGCGCCGCGTGCTCGACCTCGACCCCGGCCTCCCGCAGATAGGGCAGCTGCGGGTGGCCGGGGTCGGCGCACAGCACACGGTCGGCACCGCGCAGCGCCTGCCACGCGGGCCAGGACAGCAGACCGGGGGCGACCCGGTGGCTGGTGGTCAGCAGGACGATACGGCCGGCCGGATCGGCGGGCCCGGCCCCGGGGGCCGTCGCGCCGACGGGTTCTGCGGAGTCGTTCACACTGTCGAGCCTAGGCGACGGGGGCGGCCGCGGCTCAGGCCGGGCCGTCCAGCGCGGCGGCCGGGCCCGGGGCGGAGGGGCGCAGCCAGGGCTCGACGGCGGCCTGGGCGGTGCCGCGCCGGGGATCCCACACGCCGTACCGGGGGTTGACGTCGACGTGCAGCGACTCCGAGGTGCGCACCAGGATCTCGTTGGTGCGCACGGCACCGAACCTGGCGTCCAGCTTGGCGCGGGTGAGCTGCATGGCCAGGGCCCGGTCGATCTGGTCGGGGGCGATGCCGAGGGCGAGGAATCTGCCGCGGACGGCCTCGGCGCCGCCGTTGGCCCGCTCGACGGCGGCGCGCTGGTCCTGCAGCTCGCGGCGGCTGACGGTGATGCCGTTGTCGCGCCCCGCCTGCTCCACGATCCGGTACTGGATGAGGCGGACGAGGGTGTCCTGGCTCAGCCGGGCGCTGCCCGCGACGAGCTGCTCGGCCTGCGGGGAGGACTGCTGCGCGTCCCGTACGTCCGCGACCTGGCGCTGCAGCTGGGCGACGGAGATCCGCTCGTCGCCGACGACGGCCGCGGCGCCGGGGTGCGCCGTGGACCCGCAGGCGGTGAGCACGGGGGCCGCGGCGAGCAGGGCGGCGGTGACGGCGAGCGCGGTCCTTCGGCGGTTCATGAAGCCTCCCGGCAGGTTCATGCACGAAGTGGATCGGGGCGGAGCCCGTCCTCGGCGCGTGACGGGCGCACATCGACCCGGTGTTGATCGATGGTAGGAAGTCCGCGCGGCGCAGGCCACCGCTTCGCTCAACGATTCCCCGACGGACTGGATGCGCGAGCCGCCCCCGGCACCCGCGGGCCCTTCACCGCCCGCCCTTTCCCGCCCCCCTTTTTCTTACGCTCCCTCAAGTCCCTTTCTTCTGCGGGCCGCTCAGGTGGTCAGGCGCGGACCTGGCCGAGCCACTGGAGGATGTGCCGGATCTCCGCGGGGAACGGGTGGTGCGGACCGTGCAGACGCTCGGCGTCACCGAGGAGGGCGGCGAGGGTGTCGTGGGCGGCCTGCCGGTCGCCGAGCGAGAGCAGCAAGTGGCCTATGCGGCGCCGTATTTCGAGCGCCGTGGCCGGGTCGTGCGGATCCGCCTCGAAGCGCGGCAGCAGGGCACGGTACTCGCCGATCGCGGCGGCCGCCTCGCCGAGCTGCTCCAGGCACTGGGCCGCGTCGTACTGGAAGCGCAGCATCTGACGGGCCGCGCGCGGGCCCGGTTCGAGGGCGTGGTCGTCGGCGAGGCGGCGCAGTTCGGGCAGGGCACGGCGGTACTGCCCGTCGTCCATGAGCGTGGCCGCGTACTGCTTGCGCAGGGTGCGCACGACCGTGGAGTGCTCGCCGTGCTCGGCGGCCGCGGCGGGGAGGATGGAGCCGAGGAGGTCCACGGCCTGGGTGATGCCGCCCTGGTCGAGCAGGCGCTTGACCTCCTCGACGGCCTCGGCGACGTCCGGGCCGCCGGGTGCGGCGGGCGCGGGGCCGGCGAAACCGGTGAACGCCGCCGCCGACTGCTGCGTGGAGACGGCCGCGCGGTCGGGCCAGGGGGCGTGCGGCAGGAGGAAGGGGCGCGTGGGGTCCATGGGGCCGGGCGGTGCGCCGGCCGAGCCGGGCACGGGGAGCAGCGGGGCGAGTGCCCGGTAGGCCTCCTGGGCGTCGGCGAGCCGGTGCTGCGGGTCCTTGGCGAGCAGCCGCAGGACGAGCTCCTCCAGCGGCTGCGGCACTTCGGGGCGCAGTCGGCGGACCGGGACGGGCGGCTCGTACAGATGCCGGTGCAGCACTCCGAGCGCGGTGGAGCCCGCGAACGGCACGTCGCCGCTGAGCAGTTCGTGCAGCAGCACGCCCAGCGCGTACAGGTCGGTGTACGGGCCGACGGCGCCGCCCATGGCCTGTTCGGGCGCCATGTAGGCGGGGCTGCCGATGGGCGAGCCGGTACGGGTCAGGCGCGTGGTGTCGGCGTCCAGGACGGAGGCGACGCCGAGGTCGAGGACGAGCACGGAGCCGTCGGGGCGGACCATCACGTTCCGGGGTTTGAGGTCGCGGTGGATGATCGGCACCGCGTGGACCGCGGAGAGCACCGAGCACACCTGGGCCGCGACGCAGACGGCCCACTGCCAGGGATAGGGGGCGTTCTCGGCGAGGTGGTCGGCGAGGTCGGCGCCCTCCACGTACTGCATGACCAGATACAGGTCCTCGCCGTCGCTGCCCGCGTCGTGGACGGTGACCAGGCCGCGGTGGTCGACCTGGGCGGTGACGCGGCACTCGCGCACGAAGCGGCGGCGCAGCTCGTCGGCGCCGCTCTCGCCGCCGGCCATACGGTCGGGCCGCAGCAGCTTCACGGCGACGCGGCGGCCCAGACGCCGGTCGTAGGCCGTCCACACCTGGCCCATGCCGCCTTGGCCGATGACGGTGGCCAGCTCATAGCGGCCGGCGACGACGCGTCCGTTCACTGGCCGTACTCCTTGTGGTCCCGGGGCTCCTTGCGCAGGAGCGCGCTCAGCTCGTCGAGTTCGGCCCGGACCTCGTCGATCCGCTGGGAGGCGGGGCGCTGCGGGGCAGCGTGCCACGGGCCGTGGGCGGTCTCCGCGAAGGGGTCGGGGCGGGGAGCGGGCTGCGGCGGTGGCACATAGGGCATCTGACGTTGCGCCAGGGGCTGCGGCTGGGGCGCGGCCCGGTGGCCGGGCCCCTGCGGGTGTCCGAAGGGGCCGGCGGGCGGCACGGGCGGCGGAGCGGGAACCGCCGCGGGGGCGGCGGGCGCCGCCTCCCGCGCACGATGCTGCTGGAACTCCTGCCATGCGCGCGCCGCGTCCCGGTCGAGATCCCGGTAGTGCTGGATCTCGTTCCACAGGGAGTAGGGAACGACGGTCAGGAGCAGGGCGAGCAGGGTATAGCCGCCGACCTTGTTGATGACGGTGCCGGCGAACCGCTCCTCGATGGTGACCAGGCAGCACAGGCACACCACGAGCACCACGACGAAGACCGCCCAGTCGCGCTGCCGCCGCCGCACGATCGCGAGCCGCAGCAGGGGCGCCCAGGCGCACACGCCGGCCGAGCACCAGGCGGCGACACAGAGGAGCACACGGATCGTGATCGCCTTTGCCCTGCCCGGGGGAAGGCGCGGCGGCGCGACGTGGCCTGGGGCGTTCATGACTGCTCCTGGGGTGCGACTTTGATCTTGAGCTTATCTGTCGACCCGTGGGGCACCGCCCGGGTTGTACGGAAGGCGCTATTCCGGGCGGACGCTCCCGTCCGTCAGTCCGTCGTAGAGCCCCTGTATCAGCTGTTCGCCGAGCCGCTCGGTGTGCCGGAGCGCCGCTTCGAAGTCGGCCAGAGCGCGGAAGCGGGTGCCGTAGCGCCGCTGCTCGGCGAGCGGCAGCCGGGGCACCTGGAGCCGGCGCACGTCGAGCCGGGCCGCGGTGGAGGCATAGCTGCTGGCCCGGCGCTGGTTGGCGGTGCCGCGCAGGAAACCGGCGAGGAAGTGGGGGTCGAGCGCGGCAGGGTCGGGGCGCAGCAGGAACAGCCCCCGGCCGAGGGCCGCACCGGCGGTGCCCTCGTCGACGACGCGGGCCACGGTGACCTCCCCGACGACGGGCACCACGACATCGCCGGCCTCGACGAGCACGGGCTCCTCGGGCTCCCCCTCGGGGAGGGTGCCCGTGGGAGCGCTGCCGGCCTTGACGTCATAGTCGGTCAGGACGGGCGGGGCCGCATCACCGGCCCCCGGGACCACGCCGGTGCCGCCGGCGCGCAGCAACAGGGCTCCCGCGCGGGCGAGTTCACCGACGGTGGTGGCGGGCCAGCGGGCAGGCCCGGCGGGCTCCGCCGGGCGGGCGGGTGCCAGCTCGCCGGTGCGCTTGAGGGCGTCGGTGAGCCGGTCGTGGAGCTCGGCGAGTCCGTCGGTGCCGTCGGCGGCGGAGGGCGGCGGGAGATGCCGGGCCGGGGCGAGGTCGACGTCGTCGTCGAGCAGATCGATGACGGGCAGCGAGCGGCACTGACCCGGCCGCTCCTCCACCGCTCCATGGCGGTCGAACTCCTCCCAGGCCGCCAGGACAGCCGAACTGACGGCCTGCCAGGGCAGCTTGTCGCGCCCGGCCGCCGGCCCCGGGCCGGCGGCCGGGGCGGCCGTCGCCGCGCCCGAGGCGTCGACGAGCAGCACCTGTGGAGCGGGCGAGACCTGGGTGCCCGGACGGCGCAGCACCCACAGATGCAGCGGGATCCCGTAGGGCGGGGCGGCACCGGCGGGCAGGGCGACCACGGCGCGCAGCGCACCGCGGCGCAGCAGATCGGCGCGGATGCGGCGGCCGGAACGGCGGGAGGCCGCGGCCGGGGGCATGAGCAGCACCGCGGTGCCGCCGTCCCTGAGCCGGGCGAGCGCGTGCTGGACCCAGGCCAGCTCGGACTCGGTGCGGGCGGGGAAGCCGTACTCCCAGCGGGGATCGTAGGCCAGCTCCTCGTGGCCCCAATTGCGCTCGTTGAACGGGGGGTGGCACAGCACCACATCGGCGGAGAGCTCGCCGAAGGCGTCGGCGCGCAGGGTGTCGCCCGCGCTCACCCGGACCTGCGCGTCGGTCTGCAGGGCCAGGCGCAGCGCGGTGAGCGAGGCGAGGTCGGGATCGGCCTCCTGGCCGCAGACCGCTCCCGGGCCGGCCGGGGCAGCGGCACGCAGCAGGCTGCCCGTGCCGCAGGCGGGGTCGAGGACGGTGCGCGGCCGACCCGTGTCGGCGCCGCTCCCGGCGAGCTCGGCCATCAGCTCGGCGGGGGCGGCGGGGGTCAGGGTGTACTGCCGGGGGTTGGCATCGAGGTGGCGGCCGAGGAGGAATTCATAGACCTGGGCGGCGCTCCGGCCGGCGGCGAGGTCGGCGGCACCGCGCAACAGCATGGAGGAGACCGCGAGTTCGGCGGGGCCGGGGACCGTGACGGGGTGGTGCTCGCCGAGCCGGGCCGCGAGCACGGACTCCAGCGCCGAGGGCAGCTCCTCGCACAGCTTCAGATCCGACAGGGCGGCGAGTTCGAGCCAGGTGGCCGGGCGGTCGCGGACGAGGAGGAGCACGGAACCCGCGGCGCGCAGGGCGGCCACGGCACCGCCGGGATGCCCGGTGAGCTGCTGCCAGACCCGCTCGCGCAGCGGGACCTCGGCGAGCTTGCCCTGATGACGCAGCCACACCTCGACGTCACCGAGGGCGAAGGTCGGGCTGGTCTCGGTGCCGCCGACGGGCTGGGGGAAATCGGCATGGCGACGGCGCCAGTTACTGACGGCCGCACGGCCCACCCCTGCCAGCCGGGCGATCCCGGCCGCCGTCACCTCGACGGCGCCCTCCGGGCTCTGCGACCGCTGCTCGCCCGCCTGCTTCCCCGCTCGCTTCCCCGACACGTGACTCCCCTCCCCTTCTCCCGCGCTCGCGCGCCTCGCTCGCGTGGTCCCGAGCATACCCGCGGACACCGGACCGACCCATTCACAGCCGTGAACTCACTCGAACGAGTGGATCTTGTTGACTCGGTTCACAGCTTCTGCTGTGATTGCCACATCGGTTCACGAAGCTCTCCACACCGAAAGGTGTCAGCCATGTCTCAGCACTCCCAGCCGAAGCGGCGGAACTGGTTCGCGCGCCACAAGGTGCTCACGGGCGCGGGCGCCCTCGTCGCGGTGATCGCGGTCGGCACGGCCGTCGGCGGCGGTGGCGAGGAGAGCGGGGCCACCGCGAAGAGCGCGGACCACGCGGGCAAGGCCGCCGACGCGGGCGCGGACAAGAGCAAGGGCAAGCCGAAGGCGGACATGTCCGGGAACGGCACGTTCCGTGTCGGCTCCGACATCAAGCCCGGCACCTACCGCTCCGTGGGCAACAAGGCGGGCTGTTACTGGGAGCGCGCCAAGGACGCCACGGGCGACATGGACGCGGTCCTCGCCAACGACAATGTCGTGGGCACCACGTATGTGACCGTCGCGGACAGCGACAAGGTGTTCAAGACGAGCAGCTGCAAGAGCTGGGAGCTGGTGAAGGCCGACGCCCCGGCAGACACCGCCCCGAAGGCGCAGCTGTCCGGCAACGGCATGTACAAGGTGGGTGTCGACATAGCCCCCGGCACCTACCGGGCCGAGGGCAACAAGTCCGGCTGCTATTGGGAGCGTGACAAGAACGCCCTGCACGAGTCGGACTCCGTCGAAGCGAACGACAACGTCACGGGCAGTGCCGTGGTGACGGTCACCTCCCAGGACGCCTATTTCAAGACGCAGGGCTGCGCCGACTGGAAGAAGACGGGCTGAACCGCGACGCGGGACGAGGCGTCGAAGGGGTGCCGTGCCCCGGCGGGTACGGGACGGCAGCCCGGGTCCGCAGGCGGTGAGCCGGGCCGGCCCCGGAGAGGACGGGGGTCTCTCCGGGGCCGCGTACCCTTTGCCGACAGTGCGGCCCTGCCCATGGGTCCGAGGACGAGCCTGCCGGGACCGCCGGCGAGCAGTCGTGACCACCATCGGAAGGAAGACACCCATGGACCCGGCCGCAGCCGCCACCGTTCCGGCCCCGGGCCGGCCCGAGGGCGCGACCGGCACCGTGCCCGGTCCCCGTGCCCGCCGCGCGGCGGGCCTGCGCGCTCCCCGGTTCGACCCGTACTGGCTGGCCGCCGCGCTGTTCGTCCTGTTCGCCACGCTGTCGGTGTGCCGGCACCGGCGGATGCTCACCATGTCCTGGGACCTGGGCATCTTCGAGCAGGGCATACACGGTTACGCCCACCTCGGGGCGCCCGTGGCGGACCTCAAGGGGCCCGGCACCAATCTCCTCGGCGACCACTTCAGCCCCATCACCGCCCTGCTCGCCCCCTTCTACCGGGTCTTTCCCGGGCCCGTCACCCTGCTCGTCGCGCAGGCCGCGCTCTTCGCGCTGTCCGCCGTGCCCGTCACCCGGCTCGCCGCCGGACTGCTCGGGCGGCGGCGCGGCCTGGCCATAGGCATCGCCTACGGGCTGTCCTGGGGGGTGCAGCGCGCGGTCGACTTCGACTTCCACGAGATCGCCTTCGCGGTGCCGCTGATCGCCTTCTCCCTGGAGGCGGTGGTGCGCCAGCGCTGGCGGGCCGCGGTGTGGTGGGCCGTGCCCCTCGTCCTGGTCAAGGAGGACCTGGGGGTCACCGCGGCCGCGATCGGCGTGCTGATCCTGGTCCGGCTGCGCGGCGGGCGCGGGGAGCCGCGCGCGGCCGCCCTGGCCCTGGGGCTCGTCGTCTTCGGCTGCGCCGCGACCGCGCTCACCCTCGGCGTGATCATCCCGGCCTTCAACGGCGGCGCCTACGACTACTGGAACAAGATCGGCGGCAGTGGGGGGAGCGCGCCGGTGATACCGCTCGACACCGCGGTGCGCACCCTGCTGTGGGTGCTGCTGCCCACCACCGGGCTGCTGGCGCTGCGTTCACCGGTGCTGATCGTCGCGCTGCCGACGCTGGGGTGGCGGTTCCTGTCCCACGACGACCACTACTGGGGGACCGACTTCCACTACAGCGCGGTGCTGATGCCCGTCGTCCTCGTCGCGCTGACCGACGCGCTGGCCGGTGCCCGCAGGGCCCGCCGCCCCTGGCTGCGCTCGTACGCGCGGCACCTGCCGGGCGCCGTGCTGGCCGCCGCGCTCACGCTCACCGCGTCGCTTCCCCTGTACGGGCTGACCCAGGCCGCGACCTACCGGGTGCCCCAGCCGGTGCGGGCCGCCGAGGCGCTGCTGGCGCGGATACCGGACGGCGCCACCGTCGAGTCGGACGTCACGCCGATCAGCCGGCTCGCCTCCCGCTGCCGGGTGCTGTGGGTCGGCGACACCCGCGGCATCGTCCCCGACTACATAACGCTGAGCAGCGCGGACGACCGCTCCGCCGCGGAACTGGCCGCCGAGGGGCAGCGGCTGCACCCCGGCAGCACGTACACGCTGCTGGGCAGCGCGGGCGGGATATACGTCCTGGAACGCGCGTCCGCCGGGCCGGCGCGGGACGCGGCGTAGGCACGGGAAGCCGCGCCGGGCGTCACACGCGGGCCACACCGCAGCCCGCACGAGCCGCCCCGCGCCTCCGCCCGCACGCCCCGCGCCTCCACCCGCACACCCCGGGCCTCCACCCGCACACCCCGGGGCGACTCCTGCGACCCCAGCACCGCCGCCGCCCCTCAGGGCCTCCGCGCCGTCGTCGCTACCCCAGAACCGTCGTCAGGAACTCCCCCGTCCACGCCAGGAGTTCGCGGCCGACGAGGGGCTTGCCGCCGACGCGGGCGGTGGCCGGGCGGGGGACCAGGATCTGCTGGGTGGCCGGTTTGAGGACCGTGCGCGGGTACAGGCGCTTGAGCCGCAGCTCCTGCGACTCGCGCAGCTCCACCGGGCCGAAGCGGATGTTGGAGCCCTGCAGCGTGATGTCGGCGACGCCGCAGGAGCGGGCCAGCATCCGCAGGCCGGCGACCAGCAGCAGGTTCTCCACCGGCTCGGGCAACTTGCCGTAGCGGTCGGTGAGTTCCTCGCGGACGGCCCGGATGTCCTCCTCGCTGCTCGCCGAGGCGATGGCCCGGTACGCCTGCAGCCGCAGCCGCTCCCCCGGCGCGTAGTCGTGCGGGACGTGCGCGTCGACCGGCAGCTCGATCTTGACCTCCGGCGGGGCCTCCTCCTCGGCGCCGCCCTCCAGCGAGGCCCGGTACTCGGCCACGGCCTCGCCGACCATGCGCACGTACAGGTCGAAGCCGACGCCCGCGATGTGCCCGGACTGCTCGCCGCCGAGCAGATTGCCCGCGCCGCGGATCTCCAGGT
The DNA here is from genome assembly GCF_042656465.1 of Streptomyces gamaensis. NCBI lineage: Bacteria > Bacillati > Actinomycetota > Actinomycetes > Kitasatosporales > Streptomycetaceae > Streptomyces > Streptomyces gamaensis. Next base: position 163,607 of record NZ_JBHSPB010000010.1, on the reverse strand, counting down.
CCTTCATCGCCACGTACATGCCCGCGCCCATCTCGGTGTGCTGGGCGATCGTCGCCAGCCGCTCGTGCGCGGTCTCGGTCAGCGGCTTCTCCGGCGGGTAGAGGAAGTAGGCGTAGCCGCGCTCGCGGCCGCGGCCCACCCGGCCGCGCAGCTGGTGCAGCTGCGAGAGGCCGAAGTTGTCGCCGCGCTCGACGATGAGGGTGTTGGCGTTGGAGATGTCGATACCGGACTCCACGATCGTCGTCGAGACCAGCACGTCGAACTTCTTCTCCCAGAAGTCGACCACGACCTGCTCCAGCGCGGACTCCGACATCTGCCCGTGCGCGGTGGCGATGCGCGCCTCGGGCACGATCTCCCGCAGCCGCGCCGCCGCCCGGTCGATCGACTCGACCCGGTTGTGGATGTAGAAGACCTGGCCCTCGCGCAGGAGTTCACGGCGGATGGCGGCGCCGATCTGCTTCTGGTCGTAGGGCCCGACGAAGGTGAGCACCGGGTGCCGCTCCTCCGGCGGTGTGGTGATCGTCGACATCTCGCGGATGCCGGTGACCGCCATCTCCAGGGTGCGCGGGATGGGCGTCGCGGACATCGTCAGCACGTCCACGTTGGCCCGCAGCTTCTTCAGCTGCTCCTTGTGCTCGACGCCGAAGCGCTGCTCCTCGTCGACGATGACCAGGCCGAGGTCCTTGAACTTCGTCTCGGAGGAGAACAGCCGGTGGGTGCCGATGACGACGTCGACGGAGCCCTCGCGCAGCCCCTCCAGCACCGCCTTGGCCTCGCTGTCGGTCTGGAACCGCGACAGGGCCCTCACCGAGACCGGGAACTGCGCGTACCGCTCGGAGAACGTGCCGAAGTGCTGCTGCACCAGCAGCGTCGTCGGCACGAGCACGGCGACCTGCTTGCCGTCCTGCACCGCCTTGAAAGCCGCGCGCACGGCGATCTCCGTCTTGCCGTAGCCGACGTCGCCGCAGATGAGACGGTCCATCGGCACGGACCGCTCCATGTCCTCCTTGACCTCGGCGATCGTGGTGAGCTGGTCGGGCGTCTCCGCGTAGGGGAAGGCGTCCTCCAGCTCCCGCTGCCAGGGGGTGTCCGGGCCGAAGGTGTGCCCGGGGGCGGCCATGCGCGCCGAGTACAGCTTGATCAGGTCGGCGGCGATCTCCTTGACGGCCTTCTTCGCGCGCGCCTTGGTCTTGGTCCAGTCCGCGCCGCCGAGCCGGTGCAGGGTGGGGGCCTCGCCGCCGACGTACTTGGTGACCTGCTCCAGCTGGTCGGTGGGGATGTACAGGCGGTCGCCGGGCTGGCCGCGCTTGGCGGGCGCGTACTCCACGAGCAGGTACTCGCGGGTGGCGCCCTGCACCGTGCGCTGCACCATCTCGATGTAGCGGCCCACGCCGTGCTGCTCGTGCACGATGTAGTCGCCGGACTGGAGGGTCAGCGGGTCGATGGTCTTGCGGCGGCGGGCCGGCATCCGGCCCAGCTCCTTGCTGGCCGACTTCTGCCCGGACAGGTCGGTCTCGGTCAGCACGACGAGCTTGAGGCCGGGGTCGGTGAAGCCGGTGTCGAGGCTGCCGCAGGAGACGTGCACGACGGACGGGGTGATCCCGGCGATGTCCGCGTCCAGGCGGGCGGCGATGCCCTCGCCGCCGAGGACCTCGGCGATACGGGCGGCGGGCCCGTGGCCCTCGGTGACGAACACGGCGCGCCAGCCCTCGGCGAGCCAGCCCTTGGTGTCGGCGAGGGCGCGGGCGGTGTCGCCCCGATAGCTCTCGGCGGCGCGCATGCCGAGCTTGAGGGTGTCCCCGTCGCCCTCTTCCTCACCGGCGGCGAAGGGACTCACCGACCACCACATCATGCCCAGCTCGCGGGCCCGGTCGCGCAGGTCGGCGATCCCCCACAGCGAGGCCGCGCCCACATCGATGGGTGCTTTACCGCCCGCCCGTCGCCCACCACCACCCTTGGTGGAGCGGGCTTCGCCCGCGCTGGACATCGCGCTCGCCGCCCAGGACGCCTGCAGGAACTCCTGCGAGGTCGCCACGAGGTCGGCCGCGCGGGTGCGCACCCGCTCCGGGTCGCACACCACGGCCATGCTGCCGGCGGGCAGCACGTCCAGCAGCAGCTCCATGTCGTCCACGAGCACCGGGGCGAGGGACTCCATGCCCTCCACCGCGATCCCCTCGGCGATCTTCCCGAGGAGCTCGCCGAGCTCCGGGTGGCGCTCGGCGAGGGCCGCGGCCCGCTCGCGGACCTCGGGGGTGAGCAGCAGCTCGCGGCAGGGCGGCGCCCACAGGCCGTGCTCGGCGACCTCCAGCGAGCGCTGGTCGGCGACCTTGAAGTAGCGGATCTCCTCGACGTCGTCGCCCCAGAACTCCACGCGCAGCGGGTGCTCCTCGGTGGGCGGGAAGACATCGAGGATGCCGCCGCGCACCGCGAACTCGCCGCGCTTCTCGACGAGTTCGACGCGTGCGTAGGCGGCAGCGGCGAGGGCGTCCACGACCTCTTCGAGGTCGGCGGCCTGCCCCGTGCGCAGGCTGACGGGCTCCAGGTCGCCCAGCCCCTTGACCTGCGGCTGCAGTACGGACCGTACGGGCGCGACGACCACGCTCACCGGGCCGGCCGCCGGGTCGTCGGCGCTGGGGTGCGCGAGCCGGCGCAGCACGGCCAGGCGGCGGCCGACGGTGTCCGAGCGGGGGGAGAGCCGCTCGTGCGGGAGCGTCTCCCACGCGGGGTACTCCACGATCCCGTCCGGGGGCAGCAGGGAGCGCAGCGCGGCCGCCAGGTCCTCCGCCTCCCGCCCGGTCGCGGTCACGGCCAGCACCGGCCGCCTCGCCTCCCGCGCGAGGGCGGCCACGGCGAAGGGCCGCGCGGCGGGCGGGCCCACGAGGTCGACGTGCGGCCGGTTCCCGTCGGCCGCGGCCTTCACCGCTTCGGCGAGCGCCGGATCGTTGACGACGGCGTCGAGCAGACCGTGCAGGCTCATGGGGCTTCCATCCCGGGGTGCGAAACACGAAGGGCCCGACACGTGTCACGGGCCGGGTGTGCCCCAGCCTACGACGGCCCACCGACACCCGCCGCCGGAGCGGGAGGGGGCCCGGGGGGCGGGTGCCGGTGGGGCCGTACGGGCCGTACGGGCCGTACGGGCCCGCGCGCGGACGGAACGGTGGACAACGGAAGCGGTACCGCGAACCCCGCACCTCCCACGGCCCGTTCACCACCGGAGCAACCGACTTCTCAACAACGCTGCGCTACCGAGGTACTTCGAGACGTAACGAAAGATACTGACGAACACCGCGAAACGGACAGCCAGTCGACTCCGTAGAGGGAACGACGGACGAAGAAACCGTGAAGCCGTGCCCGGGGCAAGACAATTGGGGTCAGAGGGAATTAGTGTTCGGCTTTATTGGCCGAGGGGGTAGCGTGCGACCCTCTCGCACCGGCCGCCGGTCTCCGAAGGAAGCAGCTCCGTGAAGATACTCCGTACTCGCGCTGCCAGCGTCTCCCGGCAGGGTCTGTGCACGGCTCTGCTCGTGGCCAGCCTCACCGCCGCGGTGGGCGTCAGCCCGCCGCACAACACGGCGGACGCCGACGACCCCGGCATCGGTCCGGGCAGTCCGCAGGCACAGCGGCACGGCACGCCCAACCTGACCCTCCCCGACCTCAAGCCGACCTCCCCCGGCGGCCTCCCGGGCCAGCCCGGCGCCGGCCTGCCCGGCGGGGAGGTCGCCGCCCCCGACGCGAACACGGGCATACCCGCCGCCGCCCTGGACGCCTACCGCAAGGCCGCCGAGAGCATCAGGTCCGAGAAGCCGGGCTGCAACATGCCCTGGGAACTCATCGCGGGCATCGGCAAGGTGGAGTCCGAGCACGGCACGATGGAGGGCAGAAAGCTCTACACCAACGGCTACAGCTCCAGCCCCATCCTCGGCCCGCGGCTGACGGGCGGCGAGTTCGCGGTCGTCAAGGACACCGACGGCGGGCGCTGGGACGGCGACACCGAGTACGACCGGGCCGTCGGCCCGATGCAGTTCCTGCCGTCCACGTGGGAGCTCGTCGGCGGCGGGGGCAACCCCAACAGCATCTACGACGCCGCCGTGGCCACCGCGCGCTATCTGTGCGCCAACGGCCGGGACATGAACAACCCCGCCGACCTCGACAAGGCCATCCTCAGCTACAACCCGTCCCGCGCCTACGTGACCGCGGTGACCGCGTGGATGCGCACGTACCAGAGCGGCAACGTGCCCGAGCTCCCCTCGCTCCCGGGCAGCCCCGGCTTCCCGGGCTTCCCCGGCAACCCCGGCCGCCCGAAGGGCCCCTCCGGCGGCACGCCGAGCCCGTCCTCCCCGCCGAAGCCGGCGACCCCGGCGCCGCCGTCGAACGGACAGCAGCCCGGCAAGCCGTCCAAACCCTCCGAGCCGTCCAAGCCGTCCGAGCCGACGGATCCGGGCAACAAGCCGGGCGGGGGCGGGCACGAGAAGCCGACGCCGCCGCCGGTGGTCGCGGAGCGGCTGGAGGCACTGGGCAACCGCAAGTGGGAGGCCACCACGGGCGAGCAATTCGCCGAGAAGGCCTACGTCCTGGTCACCAACGCCTCCGGCACCCCGGTACCGGGTACCAAGGTGGACATCACGCTCGACGGGGACACCGGGTCGCAGTTCACCACGGAGCGGTCCACGAAGGTCACTGTGACCACGGGCAAGTCGGGCCTCGCCGAGGTACCGGCCGTGGTCGCGGGCCGGAAGCCGGGCACGTTCACGGTGACCGCCAAGGTCGAGGGCCGCGACATCACGCCCGTGTCGTACAGGGCGACCGTCAAGCCGATCGCGCTGGAGCGCACCGGCGACAAGACCCTCAAGGCCGCCGCGGGCGCCTCCTTCGGCGACCTCGGCACGGTCAAGGCCGCCACCGGCGCAGGCACGGGCCGGCCGGTGGCCGGGGTCGAGGTCACCGCGACCGTGACCACGAAGGACGGCAAGGACGCCGCGACGTCCGGACCGTACTTCAAGGACGCGAACGGCAAACCGGTCCGCACGCTCCCGCTCGGCAAGACCGACGAGAACGGGCAACTCAAGCTCACGCAGAAGCTGTTCACGGACGAACACGCCGGGGAGTACGTGCTGCACCTGACGACCGCCGACGGCGCCGAGCTCACCGTCGCGCTGACCGTCACGCCCAAGGAGACCCCCGCCACCCCCTCCGGCTCCACGAGCGCGAAGCCGGCGCCCTCGGGCAGCCCGACGGCGAAGACCTCCGCCAAGCCGACCGCGAAGGCGAGCCCGTCCGCGAGCGGAACGAAGAAATAACGAGGAAGTGACGCGGCGCTGCCTTCCACCCCGGATCGAGGGGGTAGAAGGCAGCACCCGAGCGCAAGGCAGCGCCCAAACGCTCCGGCGCGGCTAGAGTTCGCCCGCGCTCGCGTCCTCCGCCACCGGCTTGCCGGTCAGGGCCGCCAGGCTGTGCCGTACGTGCGCCATGTGCGCCCGCAGTTCCTCGCGCCGCTCGTCGTGCTCGCGCAGCACCCGCTCCGTGTCGCGGACGATCCGCTCCTCGCGCACCCGCGCCTGCGCGATCAGCGCGGACGCCTGCGCCTCGGCGTCCTCCTGGCCGTGCCGGGCGGCCTCCTCGGCCTCCGCGTAACGGCGCTTGGCCTCCGCGAGCGCGTTGGCCGCGTACTCCTCCATGGCCGCGATGCGCACGTCCAGCGCGGCCCCGCGCTCGGCGATCTCGCGGCCGGCCGCCTCCCAGCGCTCGGCCTGCTCCTTCTCCTGCTCCGCGAGGGCGTCGGCCGTGCGCTGCTTCATCTCCTTGAGCATGTCGAGGGACTTCTCGCGCCGCTCCTTCACCTCGCGGCGCACCGCCGTCCGCAGGTCGTCGGCGACGGCCTGCGCGGCCTGCGTCGCCTGCCGCGCCCACTCGTCGGCCTCCGCGCGCACCGCCGTCCCGTACTCCTGCGCGGCGTCGCGCACGGCGCGCCCGTGCGCCTCGGCGGCCTCCTTGAGCTCGGCGGCCTCCGCGCCCGCGCGCTCGCGCAGCGTCGTGGCCTCCGCCTGCGCCGTGAACAGCAGGCCCTGGGCGCGGTGGCCCAGCGACTCGTAGGTCTGCGGCGGGAGTTTCGCGACCACCCGGCGCAGCCGCTCCAGCTCGTCCTCCATCTCGCGCCCGAGCACGGTCAACCGCGCCACGCGCTCCCAGGCGGCGTCACGCTCGCGCGCCCGCTCCGCCAGGGCGCTCACCACCTGATCAGGCCGGTAGCCCCGACCCCTGACGACAGTGAAACCGTCGGGAGACACCGATGCACTCATCCTTGAAGCCCCTTATATCCCGCATATCCGGTATGCGACGCGGTCCGGCGCACATCATTCCTGGACGACGGAAGCTGCCCATAACGCGACACTCCGCCCGCTTCTCCTGACAAGGATGCGCCAACCCACAGAACAGGGCGTCCGGCCTCACTGTCACGGCCGGACGCCCTTAATTCCCCGCAAGGCGGCAAGGCGTCGGCGGGATCCCTAGAACAGACCGTCCCACATCTGCTCGACCAGCACGGCCCACCAGTGCTCCGGCGAGGTCAGCGCCGCCGGGTCCAGCGCGGCGAGCTGCGCCTGGAAATCGGTGGTCCAGCGTCCCGCCTGCTCCGGTGTCAGCCCGTAGCGCCAGCGCCACATCTTCCCGAGCAGCGCCAAAGAGCGTACGAACTGGGGAAGGCTCGTGTTGACGAACTGCGGCGGCACCGGGGCGCCGCCCGGCCCGGCCTCCAGCGGTACGGCCACGATGTGCGCCGTGCCGTACTGCACGCACAGCTGACGGCCGTAGTCGGTGCCCATCACCAGGTACGAGCCCGCGTCGGCGGCCGGCTGCACGCGCCGCTCCGCCGCGAGCTCCGCGAGCGTCGGCACGGGGCGGCCGGGCTGGGCCTGCGCCCAGAAGAACGGGGCCACGTCCAGCGGCAGTCCGGCCCACACGAGGGTCTGGGCCACCGCCTCCGGCACACCCTGGCGGGCGACGGCACGCTGCTCGAAGCGGAACACCCCTTGCGGGCCGAAGGATTCGGCGAGCTCGCGGGCGATCACGTCCGGGCCGGCGGGCGGGGCCGGCTGGACCCGGCCCGGCCCCGGCAGCGGCACACGGTGCGGGGCGGGGCGCGCCGGACCGTCGGCGACCTGGTGCAACTCGCCCTGGTGCGCGACGAGATGGCGCATGCCCTGCTGGCGCGAGGCGTGGTCCTTGCCGTACGCGGCGGTGTGGCTGACGCGCACCTGCGGCCAGCTCTCGCGCACCATGCGGGCGCAGTAACCGCCCGGCAGGTCGCAGGACTCCAGCTCCGTGTGCAGCTCCAGCACCTGCTGCGGCGGGACGTTCAGCGCGCGCAGCTCGTGCAGGATCTGCCACTCCGGGTGCGGGGTCCCCGGCGCGCTGCGCCGGATCACCTGCTGCTCGGAACCGTCGTGCGCGCGGTAGCGAAGCACGGCCATGTAGCCGGGGCCGACGGTGGGCACACCGGAGGGCGGCTGCGGGTGGCTGTACGCCGGGGCTCCGGGTACGGGCGGGGTGCCGGGGGCCGGCGGGGTGCCCGGTGCGGACGGTGCCGGAGCGGCGGGTGCGCCGGGCGGGGGCGGCGGGGCCGTGGGCGCGTTCGGGGTGTCCGGGGCCGCGAGTACGGTCGCGGCGGCGTGCACCCCGTCGGGCCCCCGGTCGCCGGGGGGCGCGCTCGGGGGCGCGGCCGGCGGCGGTACGGGACCGGCGCCCACGGGCCGACCGGGAGCCCCTGGGGCCTGCGGTGCGCCGGGCGTACCGGGGTCGGCGAGCACGGTGGCGGCCGCGTGCACGCCGGGGGCACCCGGCGGAGCGGTGGGCGCGGGGGCGCCCGGCTGTCCGGGGGCGCCGGGTGCGGCCGGGGCGCCCTGGTCCCGCGTCGCGCCCGGATCCGTGGGCTGCGAGGGGACACCGGGCCCGCCCGGGACGCCCGCCGCTCCGGCACCGTGCTCCGGCGCCGGGCCTCCGGGGCCGACCTGGGACACGAGCGCGGTGGGCACGTAACCACCCGGCGGGGTGCTCGGCGGCGGGGGCGGGGGTACGGCCCCGGGCGCGCCGGCGCCCTCCGGGCCCTCCGGTTCCACGGCCGCCGGGACGACCGCCGTGCGCGGCAGCCCGCTGCCGCCGGGCAGCAGGGCGGTCTTCGCCTCGGACCGCGCGGACGGCGGGGGCGCGTCGTCCTCGTCCGAACCCGACAGCGCGGGCGCGAGCACGGTAGCGGGCGGCCTGACGGAACCCCCGTCACCCTCCCCGCCATTGACCTCGTCCCAGCCCGAACCCGCCGCCGGACCCGCAGGCGCGGCCGCACGAGACTGCGCACCCGGAACCACGCCCGGCCCCGAAGCCGCAGCCGTCACCGGGGCCCCGGACGAACCCGCACCCTCCCCCGGAGCCACCCCCGCGGACGCGGCCGTACCGGACTGCGCCCCCGAAACCGGACCCGACCCCGACCTCACACCCTCACCCGGAACCGGCCCCGCAGACGCACCCGCACCGGACGCCACGCCCCCCGAAGCCCCCGAAGCCCCCCTCCGGTCCGGGATGCCCATGGCGTCCGCCGCGTCCTGGAGCCACTGCGGCGGGCTCAGCAGGAATGACGTCGCTTCCAGGTCCAGCCGCTTCGGCTGCTCGTCCGCGGACGGCACCGTTTCCTCCACGGTCCCGTACTCCTCCTCGTAGTACCGGATCACCTCACCCACCGGCAGGCCCGGCCACAGTGTGGTCTCGCCGCTGTCGCGGGCGACGACCATACGCGTACGGCCCCCGTCCGGGGACGGGCCCTCCGTACGGTCCTCGGCCCAGACGACAAAGCCGAGTCCGAACTCCCGTACCTTCACCTCGCGTTGGAGGGAGGCCGGCACTCCGCCGTTGATCCAGCGCTCCCCGCGCTCCTGCGCCTGCGCCTGCGCGAACGTCACCATCGCGCGCTCACCCCTCCACCGGGACGGCGCGCGCGAAGCCGCCGTCGACCATCAGGTTCGCGACCGTCTCCAGCTCCGGCGGGCCGCCGGCCAGCCGCGCGAGAAACGCGTCGAAGTCCGCGCCGCAGGGCAGCAGCAGCCGCTCCGTGCGGTCCCGTACGGTCCAGCCGTCCCGGTCCCGGGCGTCGTCGTACGCGCAGAACCACACCGAGCCGGCCTCCTCGCCCCTGACCTTGACCGCGAGGACGCCGCCCTGCACGAAGGCGACCCCGAGGTAGTCCTTGGTGAAGTGGTCGCGCAGGCACTTGTTGACGTAGACGAGGTCGTTGACCGCCGCCTCCTCGCGCACGGTGAAGAAGGGCTGGTCGACGAGGAGCCCGAGTCCGGCGTCGAGGGCGGGGCGGACGGGCGCGCAGCCGCCGGCCGCCTTGAGGAACTCGCGGTAGGCGCCGGGCAGCCGGTAGCCGAGGTCCTCCTCGACACCGCGCACCTGCTCCTCGGTGACGGCCACGTCCCGCTGCGGCAGCGCGAAGTGCGCGGGGCGGGTCTCCTGGAGCGGGCGGGTGCCGCGCTTGTCCTGGTCGACGGCGGCGCCGGCGAGGCCCGCGTGGTGCCGCAGCAGTGCCTTGACCTCGGCGGGGATCAGCTCCAGCCGGCGGGTGCCGGCGACGTGGTGCCAGGTCCAGCCGTGCGGGGTGGCCACCGGCGGGAGGGCGGCGAACAGTTCGTGGCCGGCCGCGTGCAGGGCCGCGTTCGCGGACACGTAGTCGGTGAGCCGCAGTTCGTCCACGCCGAAGCCCTCCGGCGGCTCCGCGATCTCGGCGGCGGCCCGCGCGTAGGGCGAGAAGTCCGGGTGGCCGAAGGCGTCCACGCGTACGCCCTTGGGGTAGCGGGCGGCGCGCACCGGGTCGGGGAAGTGCACGACCTGTCCGGCGTAGGCCCTGTTCGGCGGCGCGGCCTGCGCGGCCGCTGCGGCCTGGTGGCCGGGTGCCGACCCCGGTCCGAGCCGACCTGTCGTCATGGCGGTTGCCCCCTGCTGACGGTGACGTTGTCTGTCCGGGGCCGGCCGGTCCGCGCCACGGTCCGGCCTCGAACCCCGGCACAGCCTATGCGGTGGGCGTACAGGGGACCGAAGCCCCGGATCCGGCCGTGAGAGCGGGGGCGCGGCACCAGGCCGTACGGCCGCGCCCCTCGCCCCGCACCGCGCCACCGTGCGCCGTCCGCTCGCGTACCAGGGCGCCGGCCCGCCCGTCGCGCGCCCTCGCGCGCACCGACCGGCCGTCGGGCCAGGTCACCATCTGGCCAACCATCAGACACACGAACATCACACGGCACTCACCCAACCCCGACCCTCCTTCCACACCCGCCACCCGGTTTGGCAGGCTGATCCCCGCAACAGGGGGATTGCACGGGAGGGAAGAACCACCATGCACACGACACAAGACCATCAACCCCTGGACGAGCACGCCCTCGCGGCCGGCGACCCCAGGATCGGCTGGAGCGCCAGTGAGGACGCCGAGCGGCCGCCCGCGCTGCTGCACCGCCGGGACGGCATCCTGCCCGCGGTCGCCGCCGCGCTCTCCGTCCGCGGCACCACACTGACCTGCACCGCGGGCAAGTCCGAACAGCCTCCCGTGCTCCACCCGCTCGTCCAGGACTTCCTCGACACCCTCACCAGCGACCGCCGCGAGCGCTTCACCGGCCGCTGCCCCGAGGCCCTGCTGCTCACCCGGTTCCTCACGACCTTCGAGGCGGGCCGCAGCAAACGCGCCTCGCGCAAGGCGCTCACCCACGGCGAGGCCCGGCGCGCCCTGAAGCACGCCAAGCTGACGGCACGCCACATCCGTGAGGACGGCGACCCCCGCCACGGCGGCTACGCCCCGCCCTGCCGCTCCTGTACCGCGCTGCTGACCCACTTCGGCGTCCGTACCGTCGACGCCACCGCACCGACCCATGGCAAGAGCTGACTTGATGCGAGCCTTCGACCGCACCGCCGCCACCCGTTTCCCCCCGGCCGTCGAGGCCGTCCTGCGCGAGTCGGGCTGGCAGCCCGGCCGCTGGGACATCAAGGCCGCGGAGAACTGGGCCGACGCGCTGCGGGCCCACGTCTCCCCCGCCGGCCACCGGCACACGGTCTTCCCCGCCGCGGTCGAGGCGTGGGCGGAGTTCGGCGGGCTGCGCATCACCGGCCCCGGGCCGGGGCGGCACATCGCCCCCACCCCGTTCCACATCGACCCGCTGCACGGGCTGCACCTGGCCCGCACCGCCTCGGACCTCGGCCGGGCGCTGGGCGCCGAGGTGTGCCCGCTGGGGCAGGAGAACGAGGGGCAGGCACTGCTGGTGATCGACGCGCACGGCCGGGTCTACAGCCTGGACCACAGCGGCGACTGGTACCTCGGCTCGGACATCGACCACGCCATCGGCACGCTCGTCACCGGCACCCGCCCCTCCCGGCTCTCCGCGGGCCGCCGCTGACGTACGGCCCGTACGGCCCGTACCACGCCCCCGACAGCGGGATCCGGCCGGAAACCGGAGTCAGCGGGATCGCCAGGATCGGCAGGGTCAGCCGGCGGCGGGAAGCGCCGGCCCGGCGGCGGGGGCCCGTCCACGGTCCGGTATCACCGCCGAGACCCGGAAGCCGCCCGCGTCCGTCGCCCCCGAGACGAAGACGCCACCCAGGGCCGCGACCCGCTCGCGCATGCCCACCAGCCCGTTGCCCCCGCTGGGCAGGCCCGCGCCGGCGCCGCCGTCGGACGGGCCGTTCTCCACCTGCAGCGCGACCTCGCCCTCGCGGTGCGCCAGCCGCACCACGGCCTTCGCGCCCGGGGCGTGCTTGTGCACGTTGGTCAGCGCCTCCTGCACCACCCGGTAGGCGGTGCTCTCGACCTTCGGCGCATACGCGCGCTCCTCGCCCACCACGGACAGCTCCACGGCCATCCCGGCCGCCTGCGACTGCCCGACCAGGGCCTCGATCCCGTCCAGGCGCGGACCGCCGTCCCCGGCGGCCTCCTCCGGGGGCGGTGGTACGGCCGCGACTCTGGCCGACGCCTGCGCCGCGACCTCCGCGAGCCGCCGCGAGTCGGCCACCGCCCGGGAGTCCTCGCCCGCGCCGCCGTCCGCGGACGAGCGCAGCACGCCCAGCATCTCGCGCAGCTCCATCAGCGCCTGCCGGCCCATGTCGCCGACCAGCGCCGCGTTCTTCGCCGCCTTCTCCGGGTCCTTGGCCACCGTGGCCTGGAGGGCCGCCGCGTGCACGACCATCAGCGAGACCCGGTGCGCCACCACGTCGTGCATCTCGCGGGCGATGCGCGTGCGCTCCTCGTTGCGCGCCCACACGGCCCGCTCCTCGGCCCGTTCGGCCAGCAGCGACAGCTCCCGCTCCAGGCCGTCCGCGCGCTCCCGCAGGCTCTCCACCAGCCGGCGGCGGGCCCCCACGTACATGCCCAGCAGCACCGGCGGCGCCGTCAGCCCGACGGCCATCAGCACCGAGAAGATCAGCACGAGCCAGAGGTCCATCTGGTTCGTGTCGTGCGCGATGTTCCGGTCGAAGCGGACGAACGTCACCACGAGCGTGCCCAGCACCGACGCCCCGGCCAGCGCCGCCGTCAGCCGGCGCGGGACCTCCGAGGCCGCCAGCGTGTACAGGGCGACGACCGACAGCAGGATCCCCATCTCCGCCGGCGTGACCGCGATCGACACCAGCACCACGGCGATCGGGCACCGCCGCCGCAGCACCAGCGACGCCCCCGCCACCAGCCCGATCAATGCCCCGGCCGCGGACGGCAGCCCCGCGTCCCCGGCGAACCCGACGCCCTCCACCGCGCATTCCAGCGCGGCCACCAGCGCGAGCGCGACGTCGAGCACCATGCTCCGCCGCCGCGCCCACCACCACGGCCCGCCGGGCGCGCCCCGCGCGCCCGGCTCCGCGATTGCCCCCGTTGTGGTCATAACAACCAGCCTACGGGCGCCCGCCACCCCTTTTCGTCCGCGTACGAAAGCCCGCGGCGGCCCGCCGGACGAGGTGCTTCACCGCCCTCCCACCGTCGCGCGAAGGCCCCGCCGTACGGCATAGTGGGGGCTGCGCCGTGCCTGATCTTCCGCGACCGGGCCCGGTCGGCGAACCATCCCGGGTCGTCTAATGGCAGGACAAATGATTTTGGTTCATTGAATGAGGGTTCGATTCCTTCCCCGGGAGCCATGGCCTTCGGGCCCCGACCACCAGGTCGGGGCCCGTCGGCGTTTCGGCCCGTAAACGCACCGGTATCCTTCGGATGTCCACCACCCGAAGCCGAAGGGCACACCCGTGAGCGCCAACCGCCCGGCAGCCGTCGTCGTTCTTGCCGCGGGTGAGGGCACCCGCATGAAGTCGTCGACCCCCAAGGTCCTGCACGCCATCTGCGGCCGCTCTCTCGTCGGGCACGTCGTCGCCGCCTCCCGTGAACTCGACCCCGAGCACCTCGTCGTGATCGTCGGGCACGAGCGCGAGAAGGTCACGGCCCACCTGGCGCAGACCGACCCCGGCGTCCGCACCGCCGTGCAGTACGAGCAGAACGGCACCGGCCACGCCGTGCGCATGGGCCTGGAGGAGCTCGGCGACTCCGGCGTCGTCCTCGACGGCACCGTGGTCGTCGTGTGCGGCGACACCCCGCTGCTGACCGGGGCGACCCTGCGCCGCCTCAGCGAGACCCACGCCGCCGACGGCAACGCCGTGACCGTGCTCACCGCCGAGGTCCCCGACTCCACCGGCTACGGCCGCATCGTGCGCGACGCGTCGACCGGCGCCGTCACCGCGATCGTCGAGCACAAGGACGCCACCGATGCGCAGCGCGCCATCCGTGAGATCAACTCCGGGGTGTTCGCCTTCGACGCGCAGCTGCTGACGGACGCGCTCGGCAAGGTCCGCACCGACAACAGCCAGGGCGAGGAGTATCTGACCGACGTCCTGGGCATCCTGCGCGAGGCCGGTCACCGGGTCGGCGCGGCCGTCGCCCCCGACCACCGCGAGATCCTCGGCATCAACAACCGCGTGCAGCTCGCCGAGGCCCGCCGGCTGCTCAACGAGCGCCTCCTGGCGGCCGCGATGATGGACGGCGTCACCGTCGTCGACCCGGCCTCGACCTGGGTCGACGTGACGGTCACCTTCGAGCGGGACGCCACCGTGCACCCCGGCACCCAGCTGCTGGGCGCGACCCACCTGGCCGAGGGCTGCGAGGTCGGCCCCCACAGCCGGCTGACCGACACCCGCGTCGGCGCGGGCGCCACCGTGAGCAACACCGTCGCGGAGGGCGCGCTCGTCGGCGACGGCGCGAACGTGGGCCCGTACGCCTATCTGCGCCCCGGCACCGAGCTCGGGAGGAAGTCCAAGGCCGGCGCCTACGTCGAGATGAAGAACGCCAGCATCGGCGAGGGCACCAAGGTGCCGCATCTGTCGTATGTCGGCGACGCGACCATCGGTGACTTCACCAACATCGGTGCCGCGAGCGTGTTCGTGAACTACGACGGGGTCAGCAAGCATCACTCCACGGTCGGCTCGCACTGCCGCACCGGCTCGGACAACATGTTTGTGGCTCCTGTCACCATCGGGGACGGCGCGTACACCGCCGCCGGCTCCGTCATCACCAAGGACGTGCCCCCGGGTGCGCTGGCCGTCGCACGAGGACAGCAGCGCAATATCGAGGGCTGGGTGGCTCGAAAGCGCCCGGGAAGCGCCGCCGCGCAGGCCGCTTCCGCCGCCCGTCAGGACACCGAGGGCGAGCAGTGACCGTGACACGGGCCCGCCGCCGTGGGCGTACCGTGATAAGCGCACACAAAGCGACATCCAAGGAGAATGTGCTGTGACCGGGATCAAGACGACCGGCGAGAAGAAGCTGATGCTCTTCTCCGGCCGCGCCCACCCCGAGCTTGCCGAGGAGGTCGCGCGCCAGCTGGGCGTCGGCCTGGTCCCGACCAAGGCCTTCGACTTCGCCAACGGCGAGATCTACGTCCGTTTCCAGGAGTCGGCGCGAGGCGCCGACTGCTTCCTGATGCAGAGCCACACGGCTCCCATCAACACCTGGATCATGGAGCAGCTGATCATGCTCGATGCTCTGAAGCGGGCCTCCGCCCGGAGCATCACCGTGATCGTCCCGTTCTACGGCTACGCCCGTCAGGACAAGAAGCACCGCGGCCGTGAGCCCATCTCCGCCCGTCTGATCGCCGATCTGTTCAAGACCGCGGGCGCCGACCGCATCCTGACCGTCGATCTGCACACCGACCAGATCCAGGGCTTCTTCGACGGCCCGGTGGACCACCTGTTCGCGCTGCCGGTGCTCGCCGACTACATCGGCAGCAAGGTCGACCGCGACAAGCTCACCGTCGTCTCCCCCGACGCCGGCCGCGTGCGCGTCGCCGACCGCTGGTGCGACCGCCTCGGCGCGCCCCTGGCGATCGTCCACAAGCGCCGCGACAAGGACGTCGCCAACCAGGTCACCGTCCACGAGGTCGTCGGTGACGTCAAGGGCCGCGTCTGCGTCCTCGTCGACGACATGATCGACACCGGTGGCACCATCTGCGCCGCCGCCGACGCCCTGTTCGCGCAGGGCGCCGAGGACGTCATCGTCGCCGCCACGCACGGGGTGCTGTCCGGACCGGCCGCGGACCGGCTGAAGAACTCCAAGGTCAGCGAGTTCCTCTTCACCGACACCCTGCCCACCCCGAACGAGCTGGAGCTCGACAAGATCACCGTGCTGTCGATCGCGCCGACGATCGCGCGCGCGGTGCGCGAGGTGTTCGAGGACGGCTCGGTGACGAGCCTCTTCGACGAGCAGGCGTAACGCTTCGCCAGATCGGGCGGTATCAGCGCGGGGCCCCGTCGGGGGCCCCGCGCTGATCGATTTCCGGACGGCCTGCCCCGCCGGGTAGACTCCACGGGTTGCTCGGCGAGGGAGGCCGCACTTCTTGGGTGCGGCGGTCCGTTATCGACGCGCTCTTCGCAGCTGGTCTGTCGTGGGCCGGGTAACGCCCCGCCAATGACAACCGACACCGAGGAGTGCATCGTGGCCGAGGTCAAGATCCCCGCCCAGGTCCGCGCCGAGTTCGGCAAGGGTGCCGCCCGCCGCATCCGCCGCGCCCACCAGGTTCCCGCCGTCATCTACGGCCACGGCGCCGAGCCGGTCCACGTGACCCTGCCGGGCCACGAGCTGATGATGGCCCTGAAGACCCCGAACGTCCTGATCTCCCTGGACATCGAGGGCCGCGACGAGCTCGTCATCCCCAAGGCCGTCCAGCGTGACGCCCTCAAGGGCTTCCTGGAGCACGTCGACCTGCTGGTCGTCAAGCGCGGCGAGAAGGTCACCGTCGAGGTCCCGGTCCACACCGAGGGCGACCTGGCCCCGGGCGGCAACCTCCTGGAGCACGTCCTGAACGCGCTGCCGGTCGAGGCCGAGGCCACCCACATCCCCGAGACCGTGACCGCGAACATCGCGGGCCTGGAGGCCGGCGCCTCCGTCCTGGCCAAGGACATCGCCCTGCCGGCCGGTGTCGCCCTGGCCGTCGACGCCGAGACCGTCGTCCTGCAGGTCCTGGCCGCCGCCGCCGAGGCCCCGGCCGCCGAGGGCGCCGAGGCCTGAGCCTCGCCCCACCGGCTTTTCCGCTCGACCGCCGTCCCGCTCCACCGGAGCGGGACGGCGGTTGGCTATGAAGGAGATATGCGGATGACGGACGCTGCCAGCCCCTGGCTGATCGTGGGCCTGGGCAACCCGGGCCCCGAGTACGCGGGCAACCGGCACAACGTGGGCTTCATGGTCGCCGACCTGCTCGCCGAGCGCATGGGGGGCAGGTTCAAGGCCCACAAGGCGCGCGCCCAGGTCGTGGAGGGCCGGCTCGGCGCGCCCGGACCCTCCTCCCGCCGCGTCGTGATCGCCAAGCCCATGTCGTTCATGAACCTCTCCGGCGGGCCGACGGCCGCGCTGCGCGACTTCTACAAGGTGCCCGCGGAGCGGATCGTCGCCGTCCACGACGAGCTGGACATCGACTACGGGACGCTGCGGCTGAAGCTCGGCGGCGGTGACAACGGGCACAACGGCCTGAAGTCCATCACCAAGGCACTGGGGCCGGACTACTGCCGGGTGCGCTTCGGGATCGGACGGCCGCCGGGCCGGATGCCGGTCGCGGACTTCGTGCTCAAGGACTTCTCCTCCACCGAACGCAAGGAGCTCGACTACTTCGTGGACCGGGCGGCGGACGCGGTGGAGTGCCTGATCGTGGACGGGCTGGAGCGGGCGCAGGGGACGTACAACGCGTAGCGGATCGCCGGACGGGCTTGAAATCAAGCCCGTCCGGCGATTGAGGACCGGGGGTGCGGGGGCGGAGCCCCCGGGACCTCAGCCCGTGTTGCGGAGCCCCGCCGCCACCCCGTTGACCGTCAGCAGCAGCGCCCGTGCCAGCAGCGGATCCGGCTCCTCCCCCCGCTCCGCGGCGTCCCGCTGCCGGCGCAGCAGGGTCACCTGGAGATACGAGATCGGGTCCAGGTACGCGTCCCGCACCCGGAACGTCTGCTTCAACACCGGCTGCGCGTCGAGGAGTTCACTCTCCCCGGTGATGCGCAGCACTTCCCGCACCGTGCGCTCGTGCTCGTCGCGGATCACGTCGAAGACGTGCCGCAGCTCGTCGGGGACGAGCGAGTCGACGTAGTGCCCGGCGATCCGCAGATCGGTCTTGGCCAGCGTCATCTCGACGTTGGAGAGGAAGTTGCGGAAGAAGTGCCAGCGCTCGTGCATCTCTTCCAGGACGGTGTCGAGTCCGGCCTCGCGCGCGGCCTTCAGGCCGGAGCCGACGCCGAACCAGCCGGGGACGATCTGCCGGGACTGGGTCCAGCCGAACACCCAGGGGATGGCGCGCAGTCCGTCGAGGCCGGCGCCGGTGTCGGGGCGGCGGGAGGGGCGCGAGCCCAGGTGCAGCTCGGCGAGCTGGTCCACGGGCGTCGAGGCGAAGAAGTACGCGGGCAGGTCCGGGTCCTCCACGAGCCGCCGGTAGGCGGCGTGCGCGGCGTCGGAGACGGTGTCCATGGCCGCGTCCCAGCGGGCGAGGGCCTCCTCGGGCTGGCGCGGCGCCGTGTGCAGGGCGGAGGCCTGCAGGGTGGCCGCGACGGTGAGTTCGAGGTTCTCCCGGGCGAGCGCGGGGATGAGGTACTTGTCCGAGATGACCTCGCCCTGCTCGGTGACCTTGATCTCGCCGTCGAGGGTGCCCCACGGCTGGGCGAGGATCGCGTCGTGGGAGGGGCCGCCGCCGCGGCCGACGGTGCCGCCGCGGCCGTGGAAGAGGCGCAGCCGCACCCCGTAGCGGTGGGCGACGTCGCGCAGCCGGCGCTGGGCGCGGTGGATCTCCCACTGGCTGGTGGTGATGCCGCCGAACTTGGAGGAGTCGGAGTAGCCGAGCATGACCTCCTGGACGTCGCCGCGCAGGGCGACCAGCCGCCGGTAGGAGGGGTCGGCGAGCATCTCGTCGAGGAGCCGGTCGGCCTCCTTGAGCTCCTCGGTGGTCTCCAGCAGCGGCACGATGCCGATCTTGGCCCAGCCGGCGTGCAGATCGACGAGCCCGGCCTCGCGGGCGAGGACGGCCGCGGCGAAGACGTCGTCGGCGCCCTGGCACATGGAGATGATGTAGGACTCGACGACCTCGGGGCCGAAGCGCTCCAGGGCGTCGCGGATGGTGGTGAAGACGCCGAAGGTCTTCAGGCCGTCCGCGTCCAGCGGGGGCGGGGCGGGGGCGAGCGGCCGGCGCGAGCGCAGCTCCTTGGCGAGGAGCTTGCGGCGGTAGTCGCGGGGCATGTCGGCGTAGCGCCAGGACTCCTCGCCGAGGCGGTCGAAGAGCTGGCCGAGGGCGTGGTGGTGGGCGTCGGCGTGCTCGCGGACGTCCATGGTGGCCAGGTGCAGGCCGAAGGCGGACAGGGTGCGCAGGGTGCGCTCCAGGCGGCCGTCGGCGATCAGGCCGCCGCGGTGGGCGCGCAGCGAGTCCTGGATCAGGGCGAGGTCGGCGAGGAGCTCGGCGCTGCCCAGGTAGTCGCGGCCCTCCTGGTGCGGGGTGTCGCGGGCCAGCCGCTCCCGGGTGTTGATCAGCTTCTGCCGGACGCAGGTGGCCTTGAGCCGGTAGGGCTCCTCGGCGTTGAGGCGCTTGTAGCGGGGGCTGATCTCGGGCAGCAGGTCGAGGTCGCGGCGCAGGGAGGCGAGGAGTTCCTCGGTGGCGCCGCTGTTGCGGATGGAGTTGGACAGGGCGCTGCGCAGCTCGTCGACGGCGGCGAGGGCCTCGGTGATGCCGTGCTCGTGCTGGAGGATCAGCACGTCGCGGGTGACCTGGGGGGTGACGTTGGGGTTGCCGTCGCGGTCGCCGCCGATCCAGGTGCCGAAGGTCAGCGGGCGGGTGGCGGCGGGCAGCGGGACGCCCACCCGCTGCAGTTCGGCGGCCAGGTCCTCCAGGACGTCGCCGACGGCGCCGGAGTGCAGCTCGTCGAGGTAGTAGATGGCGTTGCGGGCCTCGTCGGTGGGCTCGGGGCGGGCGACGCGCAGTTCGTCGGTCTGCCAGAGCAGGTCGATGTTCTCCGCGAGGCGCAGATCGGCGCGGCGGCGCTCGCCGGCGCCGGCGACGGGGGCGTCGAGGAGTTCGGCGACGCGCAGGAGCTTGCCCAGGACGCTGCGGCGGGCGGCCTCGGTGGGGTGGGCGGTGAACACCGGCCGTACACCGAGGTGTTCGACGGTCTGCCGCAGGTGCTCGGGGTCGGCGTCCTTGAGGGCGTCGGCGGTACGGGCCAGGATCGAGCCCTCCGCGTCGCGCCGGTCCCGCAGCTCGCGGGCGCGGTGCACCTGCTCGGTGACGTTGGCCAGGTGGAAGTAGGTGGAGAACGCGCGCACCAGGCGGGCCGCGGTCTTCAGGTCGGTGGTGCCCAGGAGTTCGGCTGCGGCCTCGCCGTCGCTGCGGGTCAGGGCGCGTACGCGCTCGACGAGTTCGAGGAGCTCGGGGCCTTCCTGGCGGACCAGGGTCTCGCCCAGGAGGTCGCCGAGGCGGCGGATGTCGGCGCGCAGGGCGGCGCTGCGCTGGGCCTCGTCCGAGCGCCGCGGGTCTTCGGCTGCGATCCGGGAGTGGTCGGCACTGCTCACAGGTGCGGCTCCTTGCAGAGTTCTGAGCACGTCTGGAGGGGTTGCGGACCGCGCTGTCCGACGCCCACCAGCATAGGTCTCCGGCCAGCGGCCGCCCGACGCGCGGTGGTCCGTGCCCTCTTGTCCCGGCGGCACACCCTGCCATACTTACGAAACCGTAGGTTACGGAACCGTAGCCGTGCCCCGAGCCCTCCGAGGGAACCCATGACTGCAAGCCCCGACGTGCTCGAAGACGCGCCGAAGGCCCAGGAGACCCCGCTCCCGTCCGCCACCCTGGGCGGGGAGCAACGCCGCTCGATCGAACAGATCACGCTGCTGCTGTTCATCACCGTCCCCTTCCTCGCCCTGCTCGCGGCGGTGCCGCTGGCCTGGGGCTGGGGGGTGAGCTGGCTGGACCTCGGGCTGATGGCGCTGATGTACTTCATCGGCTGCCACGGCATCACGGTCGGCTTCCACCGCTACTTCACCCACGGCTCGTTCAAGGCGAAGAAGCCGCTGCGGGTCGCGCTGGCGATCATGGGCTCGATGGCGGTGGAGGGTCCGCTGGTGCGCTGGGTCGCCGACCACCGCAAGCACCACCGCTTCTCGGACGCGGACGGTGATCCGCACTCGCCGTGGCGGTTCGGGGAGACGGTTCCGGCGCTGCTCAAGGGCCTGTGGTGGGCTCACGTCGGGTGGATGTTCGACGAGGAGCAGACCCCGCAGCACAAGTACGCGCCGGACCTGATCAAGGATCCCGTGATCCGCCGGATCTCCCGGCAGTTCGTGCTGTGGACCGTGGTCTCGCTGCTGTTCCCGCCGCTCGTGGGCGGGCTCGTCACCTGGTCGTGGCAGGGCGCGGCGACCGCTTTCTTCTGGGGGTCGCTGGTACGGGTGGCGCTGCTGCACCACGTGACGTGGTCGATCAACTCGATCTGCCACGCTGTCGGCAAGCGCCCGTTCAAGTCGCGCGACCGCTCCGGGAACGTGTGGTGGCTGGCGATCCTCTCCTGCGGCGAGTCCTGGCACAACCTGCACCACGCGGACCCGACCTGTGCCCGGCACGGGGTCCTGCGGGGCCAGCTGGACTCCAGCGCCCGGCTCATCCGCTGGTTCGAGCAGGCCGGGTGGGCGACGGACGTGCGCTGGCCCACCGCGGGGCGGCTCGCGTCCCGGCGGAAGGAAGCCGCCGCGTAAGGAGGCATGATTGACGGCGTGGCGATCGACGGCAGTACCCCCAGTAACACTCCCGGTACCAAGGACCGGACCCCGGCTGCGGGGGCCCGACGCGCCCGCAGGGTGCGGATGACCGGCGCGGAGCGCCGGGAGCAGCTGCTGGACGTCGGTCGCACCCTCTTCGCCGAGCGCGGTTTCGAGGGCACCTCGGTGGAGGAGATCGCGGCGAAGGCCGGGGTCTCCAAGCCGGTGGTCTACGAGCACTTCGGCGGCAAGGAGGGGCTGTACGCGGTCGTGGTGGACCGCGAGATGCGGCAGCTGCTGGACATGGTGACCGGCGCCCTGACGGCCGGGCACCCCCGGGAGCTCCTGGAGCAGGCGGCGTTCGCGCTGCTCGACTACATCGAGAGGTACACGGACGGCTTCCGCATCCTCGTCCGTGACTCCCCCGTCGCCCAGTCGACGGGCACCTTCGCCTCGTTGATCAGTGATATCGCCACGCAGGTCGAGGACATTCTCGGCCTGGAGTTCAAGACCCGCGGCTTCGATCCGAAACTGGCCCCGCTGTACGCGCAGGCGCTGGTCGGCATGGTGGCGCTGACGGGCCAGTGGTGGCTGGACGTCCGCAAGCCGAAGAAGCCGGAGGTCGCGGCGCATCTGGTGAACCTGGCCTGGCACGGGCTGGACGGCCTGGAGCCGAAGCCGCGCCTGGTGGGGCACCGGCGCAGCTGACCGGGGCGGTCCCGCTGTTCCGGGGAGGCTTCAGTCCCCCTTGCGGGCCACCGCGAAGAGCCTGCGGAACGGGAAGACCGTGCCGTGCGGGCCCTTGGGGTAGGCGTCGCGGAGCAGGTCGCGGTACGCGGTGAGGAATTCCTCCGTGGCGGCCGGATCGTCCGCGAGGAGGGTGAGCACCGGGCGCAGGGCGGTGCCCTTGGTCCAGTCGAGGACGGGGTCCTCGCCGGTGAGCAGGTGCAGGTAGGTGGTCTCCCAGACGTCGGGGGCGAGGCCGAGGCCGGCGAGGCGGTCCAGATAGGCGGCGGCTTCGAGGATGTGGTGGGCGCGGTAGCGGTCGCCGAGGCGGCCGCGCCAGCGGGGGCCCGTGACCAGCTCGGCGAGCAGCCGGTGGCTGGGCGCGTCGAAGTTCGCGGGGACCTGGAAGGCGAAGGTGCCGCCCGGGGCGAGGGCGGCGGTCCAGGCGGGGAAGGCGTCGGCGTGTCCGGGCACCCACTGGAGGGTGGCGCTGGAGACGATCAGGTCGAAGGTCTCCGCGGGCCGCCACGCCGCGAGGTCGGCGAGGGCGAAGTCGAGGTGTCCGCCGCCCGCCGTGGGCCCGGCGTACCGCTCGGCGCGGGCGAGCATCTCGGCGGAGTTGTCGAAGCCGGTGATCCGGGCGTCGGGCCAGCGGTCGGCGAGGAGGGCCGTGACATTGCCGGGCCCGCAGCCGAGGTCGGCGATGCGCGGCGGCCGGGCGCCGGAGCCGGGCAGCTCGGGGACACGGTTCACGAGATCGTAGAACGGGCGGGTGCGGTGGCCGGAGTGGCGGAGGTACTGCTGCGGGTCCCAGGTGGGCGTGGACTGCATGAACGGCCTCCTCAGGGGTGGTGGCGCGCACCGGCTCGGGTCCAGCTTCCCCACAACTTCTCTCGACGTCAAGAGACTTCATGTCGACAGACCGTTTACACTGTCTCCATGGAGGACGAGGTCGATCGGCTTGTCTCGGCATGGCGCCGCGAGCGCCCGGACCTCGACGTGGAACCGCTTGAGGTGCTGAGCCGGGTGAGCAGGCTCGCGCGCCATCTCGACCGGGCCCGCCGGACCGCCTTCGCCGAGCACCAGCTGGAGCCCTGGGAGTTCGACGTGCTGACGTCGCTGCGCCGGGCCGGGGCCCCCTATCAGCTCTCTCCCGGACAGCTGCTGACCCAGACCCTGGTCACCTCGGGCACGATGACCAACCGCATCGACCGCCTGGCGAAGAAGGGCCTGGTCGAGCGGCTGCCGGATCCGAACGACCGGCGGGGCGTGCTCGTCCGGCTCACCGACGAGGGCCGCGACCGCGCGGACGCCGCCCTGGCGGGGCTGCTGGAGCAGGAGCGGACGATCCTCGCGGAGCTCCCCCACGGCCGGCGCCGCGAACTGGCCGATCTGCTGCGCCAGTTGACGGCGCCGTTCGACAACGTGCCGGGCTGACCCGGCGCCGCCCGCCCGGAGGGCCGTGCCACCCGGAGGGCTATCCCGTGCTGCCCACCGCCGGCAGATCCTCCACCGGGCCCACGCCCGCGCGGCGGGCCAGGGCCACGGCCGCGAGCGTGGAGTGCACGCCCAGCTTGCCCAGCACGTTCTGCATGTGCGTACGGACCGTGTGCGGCGAGAGATACAGGCGCTCGGCGACGGCCTTGCGCCCCAGGCCCGCCACCATGCACCGCAGCACCTCGCGCTCGCGCGGGGTCAGCGACTCCACGAGCCGCTCGCTCTCCGTGCGGTGCTTACGGGCCGCGGTCAACTCCCGCAGGACGCCCGTGAGCAGCGCGGGCGGCAGATGCGTCTCGTCCCGCAGCACCCCGCGGATGACCGCCAGCAGCCGCGAGAGCGAACAGTCCTTGGCGACCCAGCCGCCGGCCCCGGCCTGCAGCGCGGCGGCCGCCCGCCGCGGGTCGTCCCGCTCGGCCAGCACGACCGTGCGCACGGCCGGCTGGGCCGTGCGGACCGCCGTCACGAGCGAGAGACCGTCCACCACACCGCCCTCGCCCGGCGGACCGGTGTCGTGGACCGGCGGGCGCAGCGGCGCCGGCCCCGGGTCCGTGAGCCCCGTGCCCAGATCCGCGTCGACCAGCAGCACGTCGAAACGGCGGCCCTCGCCGGCCGAGCGCTCCAGGGCGCGCAGCGCGGCCGGGCCGCTGCCCGCCGCCGCGACGTCCACGTCCTGCTCGGCCGCCAGGGCGGCGGCCAGCGACTCGGCGAAGATGCGGTGATCGTCCACCACCAGTACCCGGATTCGTGCCACAGCCACCCCCATCTCCCGGCAGACGGACCAGAGCCGGCACGGCGCCCGGACCGGGGCCGCCCCACGCGCACGGCCGCCGCCGCGCCCCGCCGGACCCTGCCCCGCCCCGGGCGTCGTACCTGTCTGTCCCGCCCCCTGATCAGCTCCGGCCCCCACCGGCGCTGTGCTTCAGCGTACGGCCGGGGTCCGACATCGGAAGGCGAATGGCGAAAGTGCCTGTCCCGCCTGTTTATCGTGAGTTTTGTGTTCAGCATTGATGCGGTGAACGACCCGGAACGACGTGATGTGGTCCATGCGCGACTGCGCGCGGCCAACGATGCCCGCTCGCCCGTGTTGCGCGCGTTGCGTGAGTCAACTCAGCTGAATTCTGAGCCCCTTGAGGTCTACGCGTCGGGCCCGGACGGAGCGCTCGCGGGCGGACTCGTCGGCCATACGCAGTTCGGCTGGCTGCACATCGACCTGCTGTGGGTGGACGAGCCGTATCGGGGTGCGGGCCTGGGTTCGCGCCTGGTGGTGCGCGCCGAGGAGATCGCGCGGAACGAACGCGACTGCCCGCGCGCCCGGGTGGAGAGCTGGGACTTCCAAGCGCCCGGCTTCTACCGGAGGTTGGGCTACCGGGTGGCGGCGACGGTGCCGGACCATCCACCGGGGATCACCGACTACCTGCTGGTCAAGGAGCTGTAGCGGGTACGGGCCGGGGGCCGCGCCCTCGGCTCTCCGCCCCGCCCCGGGGCCGCCCGTCCCGCCCTCCCCGGCTCAGGCCGCCCGCCGCGCCCCCGGCCCCGGCTCCGCCGTGAGCACGCGCGGCCTCCGCAGACCGGCGGCGGCGAACGCGGCGGCGACGCCCTTCGCCACCCGCTCCGCGTCCTCCTCCGCGACGAGCACGACCGCCGAGCCGCCGAAGCCGCCGCCGGTCATGCGCGCCCCGAGCGCGCCCGCCCCGTTCGCGGCCGCGACGGCCAGGTCGAGTTCGGGGCAGGAGACCGCGAAGTCGTCGCGCAGCGAGGCGTGTCCGGCGGTCAGCAGCGGCCCGACGGCCCGCGGCCGCCCCGCGTCCAGGAGGGCGACGGTGCGGGCGACACGGTCGTTCTCGGTGACGACGTGCCGCACGAGCCGGCGGGCCGCCCCGTCCGGCAGGGCGCCGAGGGCGTCGTCCAGGGACGCGTAGGGCACGTCACGCAGGGCGCGTACGCCCAGCGCGCGGGCCGCCGCCTCACAACCGGCGCGCCGCTTCGCGTACGAGCCGTCCGCGAGGTCGTGCTCGACCCGGGTGTCGACGACGAGCAGCCGCAGTCCGGCCGCCGCCGGGCCGAAGGGCACGTGCCGCCGGGTCAGTTCGCGGGTGTCCAGATGCAGGACGTGGCCGGCGGTGCAGCAGGCGGCGGCCGTTTGGTCCATGATCCCGCAGGGGACGCCGACGTGCTCGTTCTCGGCACGGCGGCACAGCAGGGCGGTCTCCTCGCGGGAGAGCCCCAGTCCGTACAGCTCGTCGAGCGCGAGCGCGGTGGCGACCTCCAGGGCGGCGGAGGAGGAGAGCCCGGCCCCGGCCGGCACCTCGCTCTCGACGTGCAGATCGGCGCCGCCCACGCGGTGACCCGCGGCCCGCAGGGCGCGGACGACACCGGCGGGGTAGGCCGCCCACCCGGTGCCCGCCGCCGGAGTGTCCGGGGCGAGCTCGGCCACGCCGCCGGGGACGGCGGCGGAGTGCGCCCGCAGCAGCCCGTCCGCGCGCGGGGCCGCCGCCACGAAGGTGCTCTGCCGCAGGGCGAAGGGCAGCACGAACCCGTCGTTGTAGTCGGTGTGTTCACCGATGAGATTGACCCGCCCGGGAGCGGCCCACACCCCGGCGGGCCCGTACCCGAACACGGCCCGGAACCCGTCGCACGCGGCACGGGCTGTGTCACGCTCCGGTACCCCGCCGCTCACCGCTCCCCCGCCCCGGCGGCGCCCCGTGCGAAGGCCCACGCGTCCGCCACGATGTCCTCCAGGTCCGGCCGGGACGGCCGCCAGCCGAGGACTTCGCGGGCGCGGGCGGCGGAGGCGACCAGCACGGCCGGGTCGCCCTCGCGGCGCGCGGCGGGGACGGCCGGGATGGGGTGGCCGGTCACCTTGCGGGCGGTTTCGATGACCTCGCGCACCGAGAAGCCGCTGCCGTTGCCGAGGTTGCAGATCAGGTGCTCGCCGTCGCGGGCGGCGGACAGGGCGAGCAGATGGGCCTCGGCGAGGTCGGCGACGTGGAGGTAGTCGCGCACGCACGTGCCGTCGGGGGTGGGGTAGTCCTGCCCGTACACCGCGACCGCCGCGCGCTCGCCGAGGGCGACCTGGAGGACGAGCGGGATCAGGTGCGACTCGGGGGTGTGCCGCTCCCCGTACGGCCCGTACGCGCCCGCGACGTTGAAGTACCGCAGCGAGACGGCGGCCAGGCCGTGCGCCGCGCACTCGCCGCCGATCATGTGGTCGACGGCGAGCTTGGTCGCCCCGTACGGGCTGGTGGGCGCCGTCGGCGCGGCCTCGGTGACCGGCACCGCGGACGGCTCCCCGTACGTGGCGGCGGTGGAGGAGAAGACGAGGGTGCGCACCCCGGCGTCGCGCATCGCGGCCAGCAACTCGGCGGTGCCGCCCACGTTGTTGCGCCAGTACGGTTCGGGGTCGGCGACGGACTGGCCGACCTGGGAGAAGGCGGCGAAGTGGAGCACGGCGTCGTAGGAGCTGTCGAGCCGCCGCGCGGCGTCCTGCACGCGGCCCTCGACGAACTCGGCCCCCTCGGGGACACCCGCGCGGTGCCCCGTGGACAGGTCGTCCAGGACGGTCACGGTGTGGCCCGCGGCCAGCAGATGCGCGGTGACGACGCTGCCGATGTAACCGGCGCCGCCCGTGACCAGATACTTGCTCATGCGCTCGCTGCCTCTCGCAGTCGCCGGGCCGCGGCCTCCGGCGGCACGTCGTTGACGAAGACACTCATGCCCGATTCGGAACCGGCGAGGAACTTCAGCTTTCCGGCGGTGCGGCGGACGGTGAAGATCTCCAGGTGGAGCGCGAACTCCCCGCGCGCGGCATGCCGGAAGGGCGCCTGGTGCCAGCCCGAGACATACGGCGTGGGCCCCCCGGCGGCACCTTCCTCCTGCCCCGCGAAGATCCGGTCGAACCGTCGCAGGAGTTCCAGGTACACCTGGGGGAACTCGGTGCGCGCGGCGTCGTCGAGCGCGAGCAGGTCGGGCACGCGGCGGCGCGGGTAGAGGTGCACCTCGTAGGGCCAGTGCGCGGCGTAGGGCACGAAGGCGGTCCAGTGCGCGGTGTCGAGGACGACACGGCGGCCGTCGGCGCGTTCGCGCTCCACGGTGTCGTCGAACAGGTTGCGCCCGCCGGTGTGTTCGCGGTGCGCGGCGGCCCGCTCCAGCATGCGCGCGGTGCGCGGGGTGACGAAGGGGTAGCCGTAGATCTGCCCGTGCGGGTGGGCGAGGGTCACCCCGATCTCCCGGCCGCGGTTCTCGAAGCAGAACACCTGCCGCACGGCGGGGAGATGGGCGAGCTCGGCCGTACGGTCGGTCCACACGGCGAGGACGAGGGCGGCGCGGTCGGGGCTCAGGCCGGCGAACGAGGCGTCGTGGTCGGGAGTGAAGCAGACGACCTCGCACCGGCCGGTGTCCCCGGCGAACGAGGGGAAGCGGTTCTCGAAGACGACGACGTCGTAGTCGGCGGCGGGGATCTCTGTGGGACGGCCGGGGCGCGAGGGGCACAGCGGGCAGGCGTCGGCGGGCGGGTGGTGCGTACGGGCCTGCCGGTGCGAGGCGATGGCGACGCAGTCGCCCAGGAGCGCGTCGTGGCGCAGTTCGCCGGCGGAGTCCGGGAGGCGGCGGGGGCCGAGGGACCGCGTGTCGACGGTTTCGCGCACGACGTCGTCGCGCAGGTCGTAGTAGAGCAGTTCGCGCCCGTCCGCGAGGCGGGTCGCCGTCTTCTTCACGCGGGGAACTCCCATCGCGCAGCATCCAACACAACTCGATACAACTCAACACAATGAAGCACCCCCTGGGAGCCGGGTCAACATCACAATCCAACAAACAGCGTCATCCGAAGTGTTCAGATTCCGGACTCCAACGCGTAGCTTTGCGCGCGTCGTTGGCGATCCGCGTCCCGCCGGAGGTGACCCGTGCCCGCGCCCGCGCACGAACTGGCCCAGGGGCTGCGCCTGCCCGTGAACGGGCTCGACTACGCCCTGCTGGGCCTGTACTTCGCCGTGGTGCTGGGCATCGGCGTCGCCGCCCGCCGCTCGGTCCGCACCAGCCTGGACTTCTTCCTCTCGGGCCGCGCGCTGCCCGCCTGGGTGACCGGGCTCGCCTACGTCGCCGCGAACCTCGGCGCCACCGAGATCCTGGGCATGGCCGCCAACGGGGCCCAGTACGGGGCGTACACGGTGCACTGGTACTGGATCGGCGCCGTGCCCGCCATGGTCTTCCTGGGCCTGGTGATGATGCCGTTCTACTACGGCTCGAAGGTGCGCTCGGTGCCGGAGTTCCTGCTGCGCCGCTTCGGTCCGGCCTCGCACCTGCTGTCGTCGGTCATCTTCGCGGTCTCCTCGGTGCTGATCGCGGGCGTGAACCTGTACGCGATGGCGATCGTGCTCCAGGCACTGCTCGGCTGGCCGCAGTGGGTGGCGATCGTCGTCGCCGGGTTCTTCGTGCTCGCCTACATCACCCTCGGCGGGCTGACCTCGGCCATCTACAACGAGGTGCTGCAGTTCTTCGTCATCCTCGCCGCGCTGGTCCCGCTGACCGTCGTGGGCGTCAAGCGGGTGGGCGGCTGGCACGGCCTGCACGACTCCCTGACGGACCGTCATCACGGCAACTTCCTGAGCGCGTGGGGCGGTACGGGCATCGGCGACCCCAACCCGCTCGGCGCGAACTGGCTGACCATCAGCCTCGGCCTCGGCTTCGTGCTGAGCTTCGGCTACTGGACGACCAACTTCGCCGAGGTACAGCGCGCGCTGTCCGCGAAGGACCTCGGGGCCGCCCGCCGCACCCCGCTCATCGCCGCCTTCCCCAAGATCCTCATACCCCTGGCCGTCGTCCTGCCCGGACTGCTCGCCGTCGTCATGGAACCGGCCCTGGGACAGGCGGGCAGCGGGCTCTCCTACAACGACGCGATCCCGGTCCTGATGCGCGACCTGCTGCCCAACGGGGTGCTGGGCCTCGCGGTCACCGGGCTGCTGGCCGCGTTCATGGCGGGCATGGCGGCCAACATCTCCTCCTTCAACACCGTGTTCACGTCCGACATCTGGGCCGGCTACGTGCGCAAGGGCCGCCCGGACGCGTACTACCTGGCCACCGGCCGCACGGTCACCGCGCTCGGTGTGCTGGCGGGGATGGGCACGGCGTTCATCGCCTCGTCCTTCTCCAACATCATGAACTACCTGCAGACACTGTTCTCGTTCTTCAACGTCCCGCTGTTCGCGGTCTTCATCATCGGGATGTTCTGGAAGCGGAGCACGCCCGCGGCGGGCTTCTGGGGGCTGGCCTCCGGCACGGCCGCCGCGATGGTCAACTACTTCTGGCTGTACAAGCAGCACGTGGTGGCCATCCCCTCGGACCAGGGCGCCAACTTCGTCTCCGCCATCGTGGCGTTCGCGGTCGCGGCGCTGGTGATGGTGGTGCTCACGCCGCTGACCCGGCCCAGGCCGCTGGAGCAACTGGCGGGCCTCGTCCACGGCACCGTCGCCCCGGGCACGGCCGGACCGCCGGCCCCCGGCGACGACGCCTGGTACCGGCGGCCCGCCCTGCTGGGCTGGGGAGCACTGCTGCTGGCGGCCGCGTGCTACGTCCCGTTCTCGCTTTGAACCCTCCCCCAGCTGAAGCAGGGGGATTCCTGGCTCACGCCGCCTGCGGACCGGCGGCCCGTCAGGTCTTCCGCGATCAACACCAGCCGGGTTGGAACCAGCCCGGTTCGGTACGGCAATGCCTGGAGGTGCTTGTGCCGGCTTGGTTCTCGCTCAGCACGTCGTACGCGCTTGGTTCTCGCAACGCACGGAGTACAGCCTACCCGCTCGCGTGGGAGGACTTCCGCAATTCCCGGCAGTGGAGGGCAACATGAGCGACGACCCGCAGAACACCCGGGAACGGCGCTCCGCGACCGCCTCCCGGCTTTTCGACGTCCGCCTGGTCATCGGCGGCCTGTTCGCCGTCTACGGGCTCGTCGTGACCGTGGCGGGCCTTTCGGCCTCGGACGCGGACCTGGCCAAGGCCGAGGGCATCAACATCAACCTCTGGACGGGGCTGGGCATGCTGGCGCTCGCGGCGTTCTTCCTGGTGTGGGCCACGGTACGCCCGGCGAACCGGACGAAGGAACGACCGTAATCCTGTAGGGGGCCCGGGAGTTGCCCCCCGGGCCGGCATCAGGGGCCGCCCTGCGGTCCCACCAGAGGACGCGCCGGACCGCGCACCGGAGGACCCCCCGGGGGCCTGACGGCCTGCTGCCGCTCCGGGGCCGCCGCGGACGCCGCCCGCTCCAGCAGGCCCGTACGGGCCGCGAGGGCCGCCGCCTCCAGCCGGGAGCCCACCCCCAGCTTCATCAGCACACGCTGCACGTGCGTGCGCGCCGTGCTCGGCGCTATCCCCATGCCCGCGGCGATCAGCCGGGTGTCCTCGCCCTCGGCGACCCGCACCAAAACCTCGACCTCGCGCGGGGTCAGCAGCTGCAGCAGCCGGGCGCCCTCGTCGTCGGGCTGGGCGGCCGGGTTGAGCAGCTCGGTGAACGCGCCCTGCAGCAGCTGCGGATCGACCGCGGCCTCCCCCGCCCGCGCCTTGATCATCGCCCGTTCGACGCCCTCGATGCGCTCGTTGTGCCGCACATAGCCCGAGGCGCCCGAGGCGAACGCGGCCGCGATGCCCAGCGGGCTCGGCACGGGCCCGAGCACCACGACGGCGACCTGCGGCCGCTCCCGTTTGATCCGCACCACCGGGTCGAAGGCCCCGGGCTCCGCCGGGGCCGCCGTGCCCAGCAGGCACACCTCCGGGGCACGGCTGATCACCAGGTCCGCCGCTCCCGCGCTCGGCGCGGCCGCGGCCAGCACCCGGTGCCCGCGCAGCTTCAGGGCCGAGGCGAGCGCCTCGGCCAGCAGTCGGTGATCGTCGACCACCATGAGCCGCACGCCCATGCGCTTGTGCCCCCCTGTCGCCCGCGTACGTCTCTTCTCCGGCCTCTTGCCCCCGGAAGCTACACGCTTGTTCGACGTTCCGCGCCCCCTACCGGTGAGAAGTCCCCCGGAATGCCGAAATCCCTGCCAATCACGTGTACTTCGCGACTGAAACGGATCGTTCAGGCAGGAAGGCGCGATGGACAGGGAAGGCGGCCGCAACGGACCGCTTCGGCCTCGCAACGGACGTCATCGCGCGTCAAACCGGTCGGGAACGGCTGACGCGACCGTACCGGTTCCGGCGGCGACGTCAACTCCGCCGTCAGCACGGCAAGTCGACGCGACGACAACCTTTGCGCGAGCGGGCTCACTCACCCCCGAAGGCGAGCATGAGGTAGCGCTTGTCCATGCCGGCCGTGCTCTTGGTGGCGTAGTGGTTGCCGAGGAAGAGCCGGCCACCGGCCCAGATCGCCGACTGGTAGCCGGGCGAGAGACTGCTCTCGGTACGGGCCGTGGAGTCGGCGTTCTTCAGCAGGACCGCGCTCCGGAACGTCCTCGGGTCGATCCGCAGCACCCGGCCGCCCGCGTTCCAGGTGGGGTTCTGGTAGACGACGGGGTAGCCGTCGGCGTCGGTGCCCAGCGGGATCGTCTCGCTGCCGGGGGTGCCGTCCGTCTTGCCCTTGGTCTGGCCGCTCGCCAGGTCGAAGGCGACGATCTCGTTGACCTGGCCCGGCTGGTCGGCGTTGCCCGAGGCGTGCTGCTGGGTCGGCAGGTACAGGGTGTCCTTGGTGACCGCCGTCTTCGCGCAGCCCTCGACCTCGACGGACGGGCACTTCGGCTGGTACTTGCCGTTGCCCGTGGAGATCTTGGCGCGCAGCGTGCCGTCCTTGGCGCTGTCGTCGATCACCATGAAGTCGGAGGCGCTGTTGCCCGTGGAGTCGCCCGCCGCGACCGCGACGACCAGCGGGTCGGTGGAGACGATGTGCGGGTAGTTCAGCCCCGGCGGCAGCCGGAAGGAGGACCTGACCCCGCCGGAGGCCGCATCGAGGGTCTGCACGGTCACCAGCGGGCGGTCGTAGGCCCCGCAGCGGCGCACCGCGACCAGCTTGCCGCCGCCCCCGTAGCCCGCGTCCTTGCAGTCGTCGCCGGCCTTGGGCTTCCACAGCTCCTTGCCGTCGGCGAGCGACCAGGCCGCGCCGCCGGAGGTGCCGCCCGCGGCGACCGTGCCGCCGCCGATGGTCACCTCCTGGAAGGTGATGTCCTGGTCGCCGCTCTTGGCCGAGCGCTGCCACAGCTTCTCGCCCTTGTCGACGTCGAAGGCCACGAGCTGGGTGCAGGGCCCGCCGTACTGCTTGCGGTCACCGGGCTGGTTGGTGGCCTTGCCGTCGCCGACGAGCGCCACGGCCTTGCCGTCGGTGACCTTCGTCGCCCAGCACACGGCGCCGTCGAGCGGGAGTTCCCACTTCCTGCCGCCGGAGAAGTCATAGCCGACGATCTTGTAGACGTCGGCCTTGGCGACGACCTTGTCGGTGGCCCACATGCCGTTGACGTTGACCTGGTCGGGCACTTCCTGCTGCTCGACGCCGAACAGCAGCTTGCCGGCGGCGGCCTTGGGCGCGGCCTTGCCGCCGCCGCTGTCGTCCTGGCCCGAGTTGCCGCTCGCGGCGCCGCCGGTACCGCCGGCCCGGTCCTCGCTGTCACCGCCCTGCAGCGCGTACCAGACGCCGCCGCCGACGAGCAGCACGAGCGCGGCGGCCGCGCTCACGACGACGGCCAGGCGCCGGCGGCCGCCGCCGGAGGGCACCGGGGGCGTCCCGTACGGGGCCTGCGGGGCCCCGAAAGCGCCGGGCTGCGGGGACTGTCCGGGCGCCCCGTAGGGGCCGAACCGCCCCGGCTGCGGGGGCTGTCCGGGCTGCCCCGGGTAGCCGTAACCGCCAGGCGGCGGGGTCTGCGGGTAGCCGTAGCCGGGCGGGGCGACAGGCGGCGGGTAGCCGTACCCCGGCGCGCCGGGCGCGCCCTGCGGCGGGGCCGGGGGCTGCGCCGGCGGCGGACCGTACGAGGGGTTCGGCGCGCCGAAACCACCGCCCGGCTGCTCCGGCGGCATCCCCTGCGGCGGCTGGCTGGGCGGCTGGGGCGGCTGTGACATCGCTTTCCTCTTACGTGTGCGCGGGTCCGTCGCCCGGCCGCGTCTCCCCCGCGTTCCCGATGGCCGAAAACCGGCCGGGAAGGAGCGATTCGGGCGGGCGGCCCACCGGCCGTCGGCAGGCGAGCGGGAACTCTTTGTATCACCCGGCGCACACGGCGCACGGGCCGATACCGGTGGCGTCCACCACCCGATACCGGCCCGTGACGCGACCGTTGTGCGCGCCGCCGCCGGCTCCGCGCGCCGCCACGGTCAGCGGTTCGTCCCCCGTACGCTCATGCGTCGTCGGCGAGTTCCAGCCAGCGCAGCTCCAGTTCCTCGCGCTCGGCGGCGAGCCCGCGCAGCTCGGCGTCCAGCTTGGCGACCGCCTCGAAGTCGGTGGCCTGCTCGGCGATGGCCGCGTGCAGCTTCCCCTCCTGCTCGCCGATCCGGTCCAGGCGGCGCTCGATCTTCTGCAGCTCCTTCTTCGCGGCGCGGACCTCGGCCGCCGACTTCTGCGGCGCGTCCGCGGCGGCGGCCGGGGCGGGAGCGGCGGCGGCAGCCGCGGCGGCGGCCGTCTCGACGGCCTTCTGACGGCGCTCCAGGTATTCGTCGATGCCGCGCGGCAGCATCCGCAGCGTCCTGTCACCGAGCAGCGCGAGAACGCGGTCGGTGGTGCGCTCCACGAAGTACCGGTCGTGGCTGATGACCACCATCGAGCCCGGCCAGCCGTCGAGCAGGTCCTCCAGCTGCGTGAGCGTCTCGATGTCGAGGTCGTTGGTGGGCTCGTCGAGGAAGAGCACGTTGGGCTCGTCCATCAGCAGCCGCAGCAGCTGAAGCCGGCGCCGCTCACCGCCGGAGAGGTCACCGACGGGCGTCCACTGCTTCTCCTTGGTGAAACCGAACTTCTCGCACAGCTGGCCCGCCGTCATCTCCCGGCCCTTGCCGAGATCGACACGGTCACGCACCTGCTGCACGGCCTCCAGCACCCGCTTGGCCGGGTCGAGTTCGGCGACCTCCTGGGAGAGGTAGGCGAGCTTGACGGTCCTGCCGACGACGACCCGGCCGGCCGCGGGCTGCGCCTCGCCCTCGGTACGGGCGGCCTCGGCCAGCGCGCGCAGCAGCGAGGTCTTGCCCGCGCCGTTGACACCGACGAGGCCGATACGGTCGCCGGGGCCCAGCTGCCAGGTCAGGTGCTGCAACAGCACCTTGGGGCCGGCCTGGACGGTGACGTCCTCCAGGTCGAAGACGGTCCTGCCCAGCCGCGAGGACGCGAACTTCATCAGCTCGGAGCTGTCGCGCGGCGGCGGCACGTCCGCGATCAGCTCGTTGGCGGCCTCGATACGGAAGCGCGGCTTGCTGGTACGCGCCGGGGCACCCCGGCGCAGCCAGGCGAGCTCCTTGCGCATCATGTTCTGCCGCTTGGCCTCCTCGCTCGCGGCGATGCGCTCGCGCTCGGCACGCGCGAAGACGTAGTCGCTGTAGCCGCCCTCGTACTCGTGGACGGTGCCGCGCTGCACGTCCCACATGCGGGTGCAGACCTGGTCGAGGAACCAGCGGTCGTGGGTGACGCACACCAGCGCCGAGCGGCGCGCCCGCAGATGGCCGGCGAGCCAGGAGATGCCCTCGACGTCGAGGTGGTTGGTGGGCTCGTCCAGCACGATCAGGTCCGGCTCGCCGATCAGCAGCTTGGCGAGCGCGATGCGGCGGCGCTCGCCGCCGGAGAGCGGGCCGATGACGGTGTCCAGGCCGTCGGCGAAACCGGGCAGGTCCAGACCGCCGAAGAGGCCGGTGAGCACGTCGCGGATCTTCGCGTTGCCGGCCCACTCGTGGTCGGCGAGATCGCCGATCACCTCGTGCCGGATCGTCGCCGCCGGGTCGAGGGAGTCGTGCTGGGTGAGCACGCCCAGGCGCAGCCCGCCGGCGTGGGTGACCCGGCCCTTGTCCGCCTCCTCCAGCCTGGCCAGGACACGGATCAGGGTGGTCTTGCCGTCGCCGTTGCGGCCGACGACGCCGATCCGGTCGCCCTCGTTCACCCCGAGGGAGACGCCGTCGAGCAGCGCACGGGTGCCGTACACCTTGTCGACGGCTTCCAGATTGACGAGGTTGGTGGCCATTGCGCTCCTGCTCCGGCGCCTCGATCGGCGCGCACTGTGGAATCGGCCTTCCAGGGTAGTCGGCTCCCGGGGCCGCCCGCCGGGGCCCCGGGAGCCGGTGGCCCTCACGCCCGGGCGGCCACGACGGGGCGCGCCCGCAGGGCCCGCCAGGTGGGCACCAGGGTCGCGGCCAGGGTCAGGGCCAGGGCCGCCCCGGCGGCGGTGAGGCCGATCACGGGCGGGCCGGAGGGCAGCGGGCGGCCCGTCGCGGCGAGGCTCAGCGGCACCAGCGCGCAGGCCGCCGCGAGCGTGCCCAGCAGCAGGCCGACGGCGGCGACGAGGGTGCCCTCGACGGCCATCATGCGCAGTACCTGGCCCTTGGTCGACCCGGTCAGGCGCTGGACCGCGAACTCGCGGCGCCGGTTGCCGACCGCGACGACCGTGCTGTTGACGACCGTCAGCGCGGTGTAGGCGACGAGCATGCCGATGACGAGGTAGTTGACGGACGCCTGGGTGCGGCTGGTCCGCGCGTGCTCGGCGGTGACCGCGTCCCGGCCCTCGACCCGCAGGCCCGGATGCTGCCGGGCGAACTCCGCCAGCTGCCGGACGAGCCCGTCGGCGGGCGTGCCGTCGGCGGCGCGCACCAGGATCCGCCCCGGCAGTCCGGCAGTGGTGTGCGGGGCGAGCAGCTCGGCACTGGTGAGCGCGGTCTCGTAGCCCTCGCGGCCCCGGAAGAGGGCCACGACCCGCAGCCGCGCGGCCGTACCGTCGCCCAGCCGCAGGCCCAGGGTGTCGCCCGGGCCCAGGCCCATACGGCGGGCCAGGTGCTCGGGCAGGGCGACGGCGGAGCCGCGCAGCGCGTCCAGGCTGCCGGCGGTGACGTACGGCGCGAGCACCCTGTCGGCGCCGTCCGCGCCGATGCCCTGCAGCGGCAGGCCCTTCTTGCTCTCGCCGCCGTCGTGGGGGCGCACGGTGAAGGCGCGGCTGGTGACGTACGGGCTCGCGGCGGCGACCCCCGGCAGCGCGCGGAGGCGGTCGGCGAGCGCCGGGTCCACCCCGCCGGAGGCGGAGGTGATCACGGCGTCGGCGCGCAGGTCCTCGGCGAACACGCGCTCGCCCGCGGCGGCGATCGTCGACTGCAGGTAGAGGTTGCCGACGGCGATGGCGGTGGCGAGCATGACCGGGGTGGCGACGGCGGCCGTACGGGCCGTACGGGCCCGGCAGTTGAGCACGGCGAGCCGGCCGGCGGGGCCGGTCAGCAGCCGGACCGGCCAGTGCAGCAGCGCGGTGACGGCGCGGGTGAACCAGGGGCCGAGCAGGGCCAGGCCGACCGCCGCGCACATGACCGTCGGCCCCGCCGTGCTCGCGGCGACCGGCCCGCGCAGGACGAGCGCGGTCACCAGGCACAGGGCGGTGGCACCGGCCAGGAACAGCAGCCCGAGGACGATCCGCGGCGGCGTCGGCTCCCGCCGCTCCACGGCCGCTTCGCCCAGCGCCTCGACGGGGCGGGCACGCACGGCGCGCCGGGTCCCGATCAGGCTGCCGCCGACCGCCGTCAGCAGCAGCGCCCCGTACGCGGGCAGCGCCGGGATCCAGCCCTGCCGGAAGCGCACCGCCTGCGCGAGCATGCCCGAGTCGACGAGCACGTCGTACAGCCACCGTCCGGCGAGCGGCCCGACGGGCCACGCGGCCGCGCCCGCCAGCAGCATCACCAGCAGGGTCTCGCCGAGGAGCATGCGGCGCAGCTGTCCGGTGCCGGTGCCGATCGCGCGCAGCAGGGCGAGTTCCCGGGCGCGCTGCCGGGCCGCGAGTCCGACGGTGCCGGCGACGGCGAACACCGCGACGCAGACGACGAGACCGCCCACGGCGCCCGAGAGCGCGATCAAGTCCTGGGTGCCCTGAAGGACTTCGGGGTGCTCGGCGGCTCCGCGTCCGTCCCCCGTGAGGACGGTGACCGGCTGTCCCTCGAGGGCGTGCGCGACCCCCGCGCGCACGGCGGCCGGATCCGCGCCGGGCTCCGTGATCACCGCGATGCCGGCGACGCTGCCGGGCCGCCCCGACAGCCGTGCGGCCTCGGCGTCGCTGAAGAACAGTACGGGCTGCGGCACTTGGCGCCCGGCGGCGGGCGCGGCGACGCCGGTCACGCGGTACGCGGCGGAGCCGCCGTGCGCGGCGACGCGCACGCTGTCGCCCGTCCGGACGCCGGCGCG
The DNA here is from genome assembly GCF_042656465.1 of Streptomyces gamaensis. Classification (NCBI taxonomy): domain Bacteria; kingdom Bacillati; phylum Actinomycetota; class Actinomycetes; order Kitasatosporales; family Streptomycetaceae; genus Streptomyces; species Streptomyces gamaensis. The sequence continues at coordinate 125,820 of NZ_JBHSPB010000010.1, read as the reverse complement.
GCGGGCGAGCCCGGCGTCGAGCACGATGTCACCGGCGGCCGACGGGGCGCGCCCGTCGGCCAGTTGATAGGGGGTCAGCCGCGCCGACTCCCACCCGTGCGCCTGAACGGGCCGGGCCCCCTCTCCCGCGAGTACGGCGGCGTCGAAGGCGCGCTCCCCCACGGCCGCCCGCACTCCGGGCACGGCCCGCACCCGCCGCGTCAACTCCTCCGGGAGCTCGACGCGTTCGGCGAGCACGGTCGTCTTCTTGTGCTTCTTGCCCGTCGACAGCTGGTGTGTGCGGTCCCCGGTGACGACGAGACCGGCCCCGGCGAGCCGCTGCGGCGGCACCTCGCCGCGGATCCCGGTCTCCATCAGCCCGCCGCACGCCATGACGAGGACCGCGCCGATGAACAGCGCGAGGAAAGTGGCGACGAAGCCGCCCGTCCGATACCGCAGCGAACGCGCCGCGAGCTTGCCGATCACACCCGTACCCTCTGCTGTTCCGACCGCTCCAGCGGCTCGGTCCGACCCTAGGCACGCGACGCGGCGGGTCCCATGGGAACAGCGGGCGGGTGCGGGGTGGGGGCAGCCCTACCGCGGGGCGGGGGTCAGTCAGGCCAGCACGGCGACGGCCCGGACCCGGGCGGCGGTTCAGGCGACGACCGTCGCCCCCGCCACCGGCCCCTCCGCCACCCGGACCGCCCGGCAGGTGCCCGAGGCGGCCAGGAGTTCGGCGGTCTTCAGGGCCTCTTCGGGGCCCGGGGCGAGGAAGGCCGTCGTCGGGCCGGAGCCGGAGACCATGGCGGCCAGGGCGCCCGCCTGTGTGCCGGCGGCGAGGGTGGCGGCCAGGTCCGGGCGCAGGGAGAGGGCCGCCGGCTGGAGGTCGTTGGTGACGGCCGCGGCGAGCGCGGGGGCGTCGCCGGTGCGCAGGGCCGCGAGGAGGGCGGGGGACGCCTCGGGGTCGGGGACGTCGGCCGAGGTCGCGCCCTGTCCCGAGGACTCGCGCAGGCGGTCGCACTCCCCGTAGACGGCCGGTGTGGACAGTCCGCCGTCGGCGACGGCGAACACCCAGGAGAAGGAGCCGGCGGTCTCCAGCGGGGTGAGCAGTTCGCCGCGCCCGCGGCCCAGCGCGGCCCCGCCGACGAGGCTGAAGGGCACGTCGCTGCCCAACTCGGCGCAGATCTCCAGCAGTTCCTCGCGCGGGGCGGCGGTGCCCCACAGCGCGTCGCAGGCCAGCAGGGCGCCCGCGCCGTCCGCGCTGCCGCCGGCCATGCCGCCGGCGACGGGGATGTCCTTGTCGATGTGGATGTGGACGTCGGCGGTGCGCCCGTAGCGGGCGGCGAGCAGCCGGGCCGCGCGCGCGGCGAGGTTGGATCCGTCCAGGGGGACCTGCCCGGCGTCCGGTCCGGCGCAGGTGATCCGCATCCCGTCGGCGTGCGTGACGGTGACCTCGTCGTACAGGCCGACGGCGAGGAAGACGTTGGCGAGGTCGTGGAAGCCGTCCGGCCGCAGTCCGCCCACGGCGAGCTGGACGTTGACCTTGGCGGGTACGCGGACGGTGACGGACGCGGTCACGGTGCTCCTCGGTTCGTACGGGCGGATCGGGGCGCGGAGTCCCGCAGGCGCGCTGCGGGGCGCGGGGCCGGATGCCGCGTGGCGTCAGGCCGGCTTGTGCTCGGCGACGGCCGCGAACTCCTCGACCGTCAGCGCCTCGCCGCGCGCCTGCGGGGAGACCCCGGCGGCGAGGAGCGCGGCCTCGGCGGCGGCCGCCGATCCGGCCCAGCCGGCGAGCGCGGCCCGCAGGGTCTTGCGGCGCTGGGCGAAGGCCGCGTCGACGACGGCGAAGACCTCCCGCTTGGTGGCCGTGGTCTTGAGCGGCTCGGCGCGGCGGACCAGGGAGACGAGCCCGGAGTCGACGTTCGGCGCGGGCCAGAAGACGTTGCGGCCGATGGACCCGGCGCGCTTGACGTCCGCGTACCAGGCGGCCTTGACCGAGGGCACCCCGTAGACCTTGTTGCCGGGCCTGGCGGCGAGCCGGTCGGCGACCTCGGCCTGCACCATCACCAGGGTCCGCTCGATGCTGGGGAAGCGGTCGAGCATGTGCAGCAGCACGGGCACGGCCACGTTGTAGGGCAGGTTGGCGACGAGCGCGGTGGGCGCGGGCCCGGGCAGCTCGGTCACGTGCAGGGCGTCGCTGTGGACGAGCGCGAAGCGGTCGGCGCGCTCGGGCAGCCGGGCGGCGACGGTGGCCGGCAGGGCGGCGGCGAGCACGTCGTCGATCTCGACGGCGGTGACCCGCTCGGCCGCCTCCAGCAGCGCGAGGGTGAGCGAGCCGAGCCCGGGGCCGACCTCGACGACGATGTCGTCGGGCCGCACTTCGGCGGTGCGCACGATACGGCGGACGGTATTGGCGTCGATGACGAAGTTCTGGCCGCGCTGCTTGGTGGGGCGTACCCCGAGGGCTGCGGCCAGCTCGCGGATGTCGGCGGGGCCCAGCAGGGCGCCGGACTCGTCTGTGCTGGGGCTGGAGCTCACCCGTGAAGTTTACGGCCGCACACGGGCCACGGGCTCGCCCCCCGGGTGACGTAGAGCTTCTTGGCCCGGTAGGTCTGCTCGGAGGCGGGCGCCTGCTCGGGGCGGCCGCTGCCGCCGAGGGAGTGCCAGGTGTGGGCGTCGAACTGGTAGAGGCCCCCGTAGGTGCCGGAGGGGTCGACGGCGTCGGGGCGGCCGCCGGCCTCGCACTGGGCGAGCGCGTGCCAGTTCAGGCTCTCCGCGCCCTGCACGGTGGCGGGCCGGGCCTTGGTGCCGACCTTGACGACCTGGGTGCGAGGCTCGCGCACGACCTCGGCGTGCAGCTTGCGGGGCTTCTGCTTGACGCCGTTGACGACGCGCAGCGCGTACGTGATGCGCTCGACGCCCTTCTCGCCGCGCTGGGAGACGACCTCGGTGCCCTTGAACAGGGTGGCGTCCTCCTCGCGCTCGGTCTCGAAGTCGATGGGCTCCTCACGGACCTCGGTACTGCCGGTGATCCGCATGACGGAGATCGTCTGCCCGTCGCGGGGGAAGCTGTTCGGGTCCACGGAGGTGGTGTCCTGGTCGTGCAGGGTGATGCCGGCCTGCCCGAGGGCCTCGCGGACGGTGGCGGCGTTGGTGCGCACGGTGCGTTCGCGGCCGTCAGCCATGAACGTGACGGTGCGCTCGGTGCGTACGTCCAGCCGCAGGCCCTGCCGGGAGATCCCGGAGGAGCGGGGCAGGGACAGATAGGCGCCCTCGGCGCGCACCCCGAGCTGGCGCAGGGCGCCGTCGACGGTGCGGGCGGTGGTCCACACCCGGTGGTGCTCCCCGTCGAGGGTGAGGGTCAGGGGCCGCCCGTAGTGGACGGTGACCTCGTCCCCGGAGGCGAGGTCGTGGTGGTGGCCGGGGGCGACGTCGTCGTGCTCGCCGACGCTCATGCCCTCGCGGGCGAGGAGTTCGTCGACGTCCCCGGCGAAGGTGTGCAGGGTGCGGGAGTCGCCGTCGACGGTGAGCCTGACGGCCTTGTCGGCGGCGACGAAGGAGGAGGTGCCGCCGGCGAGGAAGGCCACGACGAGGGCCTGCGGGACGAGTCGGCGCAGGGTCTCGGGGCGTTCCCCGGAGCGCTTGCGGCGGGCGGCCCGGCGGCCCGCGCCGGGGGCCTCGGTCTCGCGGTCCTGTGCCCCGTCTCCGCCGGGCGGCGGGCCGGCGGGCGCGGCGGGGGCCGGGCGGGGGCCCGGCGGGGCGGGCTGGCGGGGCAGGTGCGGGGTCTCCTGCGGGGCGGCCTCCCGGGGTTCGGGCAGCGGGGCGGCCCAGGGGGCGGGCGGCGGGGGCTGCGTCCCGGTCAGGGTCCCCGTGGCGGAGGCGGCCGGCGCCCCCGACAGGGCCCCGGCCAGTGAGGGCTCGTAGGGGGCGTAGGGGGCGTAGGGGGCGTAGGGGGCGTGCGTGCCGTAGGGCTCGTACATCCCGTACGGGCCCTGCGGGTGGTGCGTCCCGTACGGGCCGTCCGGGCCGTGCCCATACGGATCGAGCAGGTCGTACAGCGGCGCGTCCGCCGCACCGCGGTGCGCGGTGCGGGGGCTGCCCTGTGCTTGAGTCACGCGACACTCCCCTGGGGTCGGGCTACAGGACGGGGAATGTAGCGGAGCGGTCGTGACTCTCCAAAGTCACAACATCACACGGTGTCGCGGAAGTTGAACCTCAGTAGCCGAATGCCCGTGCGGTATTGGCGGCGACCGCCGTGGCCAGCGCGTCCTCGTCGATACCCCGGTACGAGGCCATGGCCCGCAACGTGACCGGAACGAGGGACGGCGCGTTGGGCCGTCCGCGATACGGCACCGGCGTCAGGAAGGGGGCGTCCGTCTCGACGAGGATCCGCTCCAGCGGGGCGACGAGAAGGGCGTCGCGCAGCGGTTGCGCGTTCTTGAACGTGACGTTGCCGGCGAAGGACAGGTAGTAGCCGGCCTCCGCGCACACCTTCGCCATCGCGGCGTCGCCGGAGAAGCAGTGGAAGACCACCGTCTCGGGGGCGCCCTCCTCGGCGAGCACCCGCAGCACGTCGTCGTGGGCCTCGCGGTCGTGGATGACCAGGGCCTTGCCGTGCCGCTTGGCGATGTCGATGTGCGCGCGGAAGGAACGCTCCTGCGCGGCCACGCCCTCCGGCCCGGTGCGGAAGAAGTCGAGGCCGGTCTCGCCGACCCCGCGTACGTGCGGCAGCGCGGCCAGCGCGTCGATCTCGGCGAGCGCGGCGTCCAGCGCGGCCTCACCGCCCGGCTCGCGCGCGCCCTGCCGCGACCAGCCGTCGGGGTCCCCGAGGACGATGCGGGGAGCCTCATTGGGGTGCAGGGCGACGGTGGCCCACACGTTCTCGTGCGCGGCGGCCGTCTCGGCGGCCCAGCGGGAACCCGCCACGTCGCAGCCGACCTGGATCACGGTGGTCACGCCCACGGACGCGGCCCGCGCGAGGGCGTCGGCGACGCCCGTGCCGCCGGGCAGCATGTCCAGGTGGGTGTGCGCGTCGGCGACGGGCACGGTCAGCGGCTCGGGCAGCGGCGGAAGATCGGGGGCGGCCATGCACGCGATTCTAAGGAGCGCGGCGCCCGGGCCCGCGCCGGGAGCCGGGCCGGGCCGCCCCCGCTGCCGCGGGGCCGGTCCGGGAGCCCGGCGCTCACCAGTCTGTCCGCGTCACTTCCGGTGCAGGTGGAAGGGCTTGAGCAGATCGGAGAGGTGCCAGTGGTGGGGCTCGCGAGGAGCCGTGTGGTCCCGGGGGGTGGCGGCACCGACCGGGATCGGGCCCGCCGTGGCCGCCGGGATGATGTCCGTCCGTGACTCCTGGTGCAGCGCGGTGGCGACCGTGGACACCCGGCCGGGACGCATGATGCGCACCACGTGCTCGCCGCAGTTCTCGCAGGTGGGCCTGGTCAGCGGGGACGGCACACGGACGCCGTCCGCGTAGTAGACGGCGTGCATGACGCCGTCGGTGTCCCGCTGGTGGCGGATCTCGTACGACCTCTCCCAGCCGTGGCCGCAGCGCATGCACGCGAACGCGTACGCCTCATGGACGGCGTCGTCGTGCGGGGGAGGGGCCTGACGGCCGAGCGCGGTGCGTTCGGCGACAGGCTGCGCCGCGGCTATCGGCTGCGCTTCCTTCGAGGTTCCTGCGGTCTCGCTCATGGCAGCTCCTCTTGTCCTGAGGACAAGTCTCTCCGGGACCGGAACGTCCCACATCCAGGGAACGCCCTCCGTGCCCGGGGCGCAGCCCGCCCTGCCGCGAATTGAGGCAAACTTGGCGACCTACCGCCCGAAACCCCAGGCCACGGTCCAGATTCTTTGCCTTCGGCGAGCGCCTTTTACCGTCCGATGGGCCCCGTGGGGTCCTGTTGTACGGCATTCTTGGCCGCTACGACCGCATCGAAGACCTCCCGCTTGGGCAGGCCCGCCTCCGCCGCCACGGCCGCGATGGCCTCCTTGCGGCGCTCCCCCGCCTCCTCGCGCACCCGCACCCGGCGCACCAGCTCGGCGGCGTCCAGCTCCTGCGGCCCCGGCTCGGCCGCGCCCTCCACGACGATCGTGATCTCGCCGCGCACCCCCTCGGCCGCCCAGGCCGCGAGCTCCTTCAGCGGCCCGCGCCGGACCTCCTCGTAGGTCTTGGTCAGCTCGCGGCAGACGGCGGCCCGCCGGTCGGCGCCGAGCACCTCGGCCATGGCGGCGAGGGTGTCGTCGAGCCGGTGCGGGGCCTCGAACCACACCAGGGTGCGGCGCTCCCCCGCCACCTCGCGCAGCCGCGCCAGCCGCTCGCCGGCCTTGCGGGGCAGGAAGCCCTCGAAGCAGAACCGGTCCACGGGCAGGCCCGAGACCGCGAGCGCGGTGAGCACCGCGGAGGGGCCGGGCACCGCCGTGACCTTGATGCCCCGCTCGACGGCGGCGGCCACCAGCCGGTAGCCGGGGTCGGAGACGGAGGGCATGCCCGCGTCGGTGACCAGCAGCACCCGCGCCCCGCCCAGCAGCGCCTCGACGAGCTCGGGGGTACGGGCGGACTCGTTGCCCTCGAAGTAGGAGACGACACGGCCGGTGGTGTGCACCCCCAGGGCCTGGGTGAGCCGGCGCAGCCGCCGGGTGTCCTCGGCGGCGATCACCCCGGCGGCGGCGAGCTCGGCGGCGAGCCGCGGGGGGGCGTCGGCGACATCGCCGATGGGCGTTCCGGCCAGTACGAGAGTTCCAGTCACGGGATCCATCCTCGCAGCCCGGCGGCGGCACGGCCCCCGCCGGGGAGCACGCCTCCCACGCCGCCGCGGCCCTGGGACCCGGGACTCCCACAGGCTCGTTCCCTACGATGGCGCGGTGAGCCAAGACACCGCGACCCCCACCCCGCACGGCCGGACGGCAGACGAGCGGCAGCCCCCGTGGCAGCGCAGACTCCGCCGCTTCGGCTATGCGGGGCGGCCGCAGCCGGACGTGCGGGAGCGCCTGGTGCCGCCGTACCCCGAGCCCGGCACCCGGCTGTGGGAGCGGCTCGGGGCGCCGCCGGTCCTGGCGCTGCGGCTCGCGCGCTGGTCGGGCTGGACGGCTCCGCTGCTGGTCGCGCTGTTCGCCGGGATCCTGCGCCTGTGGAACCTCGGCAGCCCGAAGGCGGTGATATTCGACGAGACGTACTACGCCAAGGACGCCTGGGCGCTGTGGCGTTACGGCTACGAGGTCAACTGGCCCAAGGACGCCAACGACGCGATCATCGCCGGGCACACGAACGTCGCCGACACCGCCGAGTACGTCGTGCACCCGCCGGCCGGCAAGTGGGTCATCGGCCTCGGTGAGTGGCTGTTCGGGCTGAACCCTTTCGGCTGGCGGTTCATGGTCGCCGTCCTCGGCACGCTGAGCGTGCTGATGCTGTGCCGGATCGGACGGCGGCTGTTCCGCTCGACGTTCCTGGGCTGCCTCGCGGGCGTGCTGCTGGCCGTGGACGGGCTGCACTTCGTGATGAGCCGCACAGCGCTGCTCGACTCGGTGCTGATGTTCTTCGTGCTGGCCGCGTTCGGCTGCCTGCTGATCGACCGGGACCGGGCGCGGGCGCGCCTGGCGGCCGCGCTGCCCACGGACGGCGACGGCGTGACCCGGCCGGACCACGAGGTCGCCGCCCGGCTGAAACTCGGGTGGCGCCCCTGGCGGCTGGCCGCCGCGGTGTTCCTGGGCCTGGCGTGCGCCACGAAGTGGAACGGCGCGGTGTACCTGGCGGCGTTCGGACTGCTGACCGTCCTGTGGGACCTCGGCGCGCGGCGGGTGGCCGGGGCCCGGCGGCCGGTGCGCGCGGTGCTGCGCCGCGACGTGCCGTGGGCGTTCCTCTCCACGGTGCCGGTGGCGCTGGCGGTGTATCTGGCGTCGTGGTCGGGCTGGTTCGCCAGGAGCGGCACGTACTCGCGGACCACCGGCTGGCAGCACAGCGGCTACTTCCGGCACTGGGCGGAGACCGAGGGCGGCTACAGCCCGGACGGGTTCCTCGCCGGGATCCTCAACCCGCTGCGCAGCCTGTGGCATTACGAGCACGAGGTGTGGAAGTTCAACACCACGCTCACCTCGCCGCACACCTACCAGTCCAACCCCTTCAGCTGGCTGGTCCAGAGCCGTCCCGTCTCCTACTTCTACGAGTCCCCCAGGCCCGGCACCGACGGCTGCCCCGTCGACACCGCCGACAAGTGCGCGCGCGAAGTCCTCGCCCTGGGCACGCCGCTGCTGTGGTGGGCGGCCTGCTTCGCGCTGGCCTACCTGCTCTACCGGTGGGCCCTGCGGCGCGACTGGCGCGCGGGCGCGGTGCTGTGCGCGGTCGCGGCCGGCTATCTGCCGTGGTTCCTGTGGCAGGAGCGGACCATCTTCGTCTTCTACGCGGTGGTGTTCGTACCGTTCCTGTGTCTGGCGGTGGCCATGATGATCGGGGCGGTCCTCGGCCCCCGGGGCGCCTCCGAACGACGGCGGGTCGCGGGCGCGGTCGGGGCGGGCACCCTGGTCCTGCTCATCACCTGGAACTTCGTGTACTTCTGGCCCCTGTACACCGGCCATCCGATCCCGATCGACGCGTGGCGCAACCGGATGTGGCTCGACACCTGGATCTGACCCACTTTCACCAGCCGCCGCACGCGTCCCGTACAGTGCCGCCCCAGAGACTTTTTTGATCAGGTGATTAAAACCGGTCCGGAGGGGGACGGCAGATGCGCAAGGGAGCGAAGATCGCGATAGGGGTGGTCGCCGCCGCGCTGGCGGGGGCGGCCGGCATGGGCGCGTACAACGTGGTGGACGCGGTCACCAACCCCACGAGCGCCGGCAGCAGGGCCGAGGCCGCGCCCGTACGCACCGGGCCGCCCTCGGCCGACGAAGTGGACACCACGGCGCGGGACTTCCTCGCGGCCTGGGAGCGCGGGGACGCCGGGGCGGCCGCGCAGCTGACCGACAACGTGGAGGCCGCGACCACTGCCCTGACCGGCTACCGCGAGAGCGCGCACGTCGAGAAGGTCTCCCTCCGGCCGGGCCCGGCGGCGGGCTCGAAGGTGCCGTTCTCCGTCACCGCCGAGATCTCCTACGGCGACCAGCGCTCGACGTGGACGTACGACTCGGCCCTGGAGGTCACGCGCGGCCGCAGCAGCGGCAAGGCCCTCGTCGACTGGCAGCCCGCCGTCGTGCACCCGCAGCTCGGGCGCGGCGAGACCCTGCGCACCGACGCCGGGGCCGCCCCGCAGATCACCGCCGTGGACCGCGGCGGCCAGGTCCTCGACGTCAAGGACTACCCCTCGCTCGTGGGCGTCCTGCCGGAGCTGCGAAGACGGTACGGGGCGAAGGCCGGCGGGCAGTCGGGCGTCGAGGTACGGGCCGTGGGCGCCGGCAACGAGTCGAAGACCCTGCACGTGGTCTCCGAGGGCAAACCGGCCCAGTTGCGCACCACGCTCGACGCAGGGCTGCAGAAGGCCGCCGAGGCCGCCGTGGACCGCAAGGCCGACGCCTCCCTCGTCGCCGTCAAGCCCAGCACCGGGGAGATCCTCGCGGTCGCCAACTCCAAGAAGACGGAGTTCAACCCGGCGCTGATGGGCCAGACCGCGCCCGGCTCGACGATGAAGGTCGTCACCGCCGCGATGCTGCTGGAACAGGGGAAGACGACGCCGGGGCAGAAGCTGCCGTGCCCCAAGTTCCTGACGTACGGCAAGCAGTTCCACAACCAGGAGAAGGCCGAGAACCCGGACGCCACCTTCGCCCAGGACTTCGCCGCCTCCTGCAACACCGCCTTCATCTCGCTGGCCGGGAGCATCGCCGACGGGGCGCTCGGCGCGGAGGCCCGGGACGTCTTCGGACTGGGCCTGGAGTGGAAGACCGGCATCGCCAGCTTCGACGGCAGGGTGCCGGTGGAGCAGGGCGCGGGGAAGGCCGCCGCGATGATCGGGCAGGGGCAGGTGCAGATGTCCCCGCTGAACATGGCCTCGGTGTCGGCGACGGTACGCACCGGAACGTTCCACCAGCCGTACATCGTCGACCCCTCCCTCGACGGCCGGACCCTCGCGAAGGCACCGCGCTCCCTGCCCGGGACGGTCGCGGAGCAGCTGCGCGGCCTGATGCGCCTGACGGCGACCTCCGGCACGGGCGCGACCGCGATGGCCGGGCTCGGCGGCGACATCGGCGCGAAGACGGGCTCCGCGGAGGTCGACGGCCAGCAGGTCTCCAACGGCTGGTTCACGGCCTACAAGGGCGACGTGGCGGCCGCCGCGGTGGTCCCCCAGGGCGGCCACGGCGGCGACTCGGCGGGACCGCTGGTGGCGGCGGTACTGCGGGCGGGGTGACCAGCCTCACCAGTGGCTTCCAGGGGGACCGCGCGCACTCCTCCCCCACCACAGCAATGCGTGGGCCTTCCCCGCCGAGGGAACCGTTGGTCCCCGTACGGGCGTTTTATAAGGTCCACGCTCTGTGTGGACGCGTTCGGGGGCGCGTGCGAACGAAAGGGTCCGCGTTGAACCTGCTGGATGTGCTTCTGCTGCTGATCGTCGCCGCCTATGCCGTCTCCGGCTTCCGGCGGGGGCTGGTCGCCAGCGCCGTGCTGCTGGCCGGCTTCCTCGGCGGCGCGGTGCTCGGCGTGTGGGCGCTGCCGTACGCGCTGGAGCCCTTCGAGGCCGGGACGGCGACGGCGGCCGTGGTGGCCGTCCTCGTGGTGCTGGTGCCCGCCGCGCTCGGGCACGCCCTGGCGGGCAGGCTCGCGTGGGGGCTGCGGCGCCGGCTGACGTGGGCGCCCGTGCGCGGCGTGGACGGCCTCGGCGGCGCGGTCGCGGGCGGCCTCGCGGTGCTGCTGGTCGCCTGGGTCGCGGCCAGCGTCCTGGTCTCCGCGAATGTCACGCCGCTCACCAAGGAGATCAAGGGCTCCTCGGTGCTCGGCACGGTGCAGCGCTCGATGCCCGAGCAGGCCCCGACCTGGTTCAGCCGGACCACGGACGCCCTGGCGGGGGCCGGCTTCCCGCAGGTGTTCAACCCGTTCGAGAACGAACCGGCCACCTCCGTGGCCAGGCCCTCCGGGGACGCGGTCACCGCGGCCGCCTCCCAGGCCGCCCGCAGCAGCGTGGTCAAGGTCGAGGGCGTCGCCGACGTCGGCGGCGGCCGGCGCGGGCAGGAGGGCAGCGGCTTCGTCTACGCCCCGCAGCACGTGATGACCAACGCCCACGTGGTCGCCGGGGTGCGCACCCCCACGGTCAAGGTCGGCGGGGTCGGCAAGGAGTACGAGGCGAAGGTCGTCCTCTTCGACCCGAACACGGACGTGGCCGTCCTCGACGTGCCCGGTCTGAAGGCGCCCGTCCTGCCCTTCGACAAGACCGCCAAGCGCGGGGACGCCGCCGTCGTCGCGGGCTTCCCCGAGAACGGCGGCCTCGACCTGCGGGCCGCGACCGTCGCCAACGAGCTGCGCGCCAAGGGCCAGGACATCTACGGCGACGGCGTCACCACCCGCACCGTGTACTCGGTGCGCTCCATGATCCGCCCCGGCAACTCCGGCGGCCCGCTGCTGACCCCCTCCGGCAAGGTCTACGGCGTGGTCTTCGCCCGCTCGACCGCCGATTCCGAGACGGGCTACGTGCTCACCGCCGAGCAGGTCGCGGCCGACGCCGCGCGTGCGGCGAACGCCACGGTGCCGGTGAACACGGGCAGCCGCGCCGCCCTCTGACCCTTGCCCGGGCGGCCCGCAAGGGCCGTCCGGTACCTGACGGACTCGCATCGGGTGCCCCGGTCAACGCGTGTAGACCGGGGCATTGCACCATGGTGGGGGGATTTTTTCCTTGAGTCCCTGGAGTCCCCGCCGGGGGAGCGCGAACGATTCGGTACGAGCAGGAGCAGGCAGCAGTGGTGGACGTCCAGGGCACGGTGACGGACGGTTTCGAGCCGGTCCGGGACGCCTTCGCCGAGAACTTCGCGCGACGCGGCGAGCGCGGCGCCGCCGTGGCCCTCTACCGCGACGGCCGCAAGGTCGTCGACCTGTGGGCCGGCACCAAGGACGCCGACGCGCCCGGGGACGGCCCGTCGGCGCCGTGGGAGCGCGGCACCGCCCAGATCGTCCGCTCGGCCACCAAGGGTGTCGCCGCCGCCGTGCCGCTGCTGCTGCACCAGCGCGGGCTCGTCGACCTGGACGCGCCCGTCGGCACGTACTGGCCCGAGTTCAAGGCCGCCGGCAAGGAGCGCGTCCTCGTCCGCCACCTGCTCGCCCACCGCGCCGGACTGCCCGCCCTGGACACCCCGCTCACCCCGGCCGAGGCCGTCGACGGCGTCAGCGGCCCCCGCGCGCTCGCCGCGCAGGCCCCCGCCTGGGAGCCCGGCACCGACCACGGCTACCACGCCCAGACCTACAGCTGGCTGATCGGCGAACTCGTCGAGCGGATCACCGGCCGCAGCGCCGGCCGCTGGATCGCCGAGGAGATCGCCGGCCCCCTCGGCCTGGACCTGTGGATCGGGCTGCCGGAGTCCGAGCGGCACCGCCCCGGACGCATATCCGACGTCGAGCCGCCCGCCGACCCGGCCGCGCCGGGCCTGCGGATGCGCCCCAGGAAGGCCGTCACCGACGCCTACGACGACCCCGCCTCCCTCACCCGGCGCGCCTTCGCGGCGATCTCCCCGGCCGCCGACGAGAACGCCCCCGCCTGGCGCGCCGCCGAACTGCCCGCCTCCGCCGGCATCGCCACCGCCGAGGGCCTCGCCCGCTTCTACGCCTCGCTGATCGGCGACGTCGACGGACACCGCCGGCTGTTCGCCCCCGCGACCCTGACCCTCGCGCGCACCGAGGAGTCCGCCGGCCCCGACCGCGTCCTGATCGTGAACACCCGCTTCGGACTCGGCTACATGCTGCACGGCCCGGCCTCGCCGCTCCTGGGCCCCGGCTCCTTCGGACACCCCGGCCGCGGCGGCTCGCTCGCCTTCGCCGACCCCGAGTCGGGGATCTCCTTCGGCTACGTCACCAACGGCATGCAGAAGAACGTCACCGCGGACCCGCGCGCGCAGGCGCTGGTCCGGGGGGTGGCGCGGGCCCTCGCGGGGTGAGGCGGCCGCCGCCCGGGTAGGGACCGTCCGGGCAAGCACACGGAGGTCCCGATGGCGGATGCGGCGGCAGAGCGGTTCGACGGCTGGTCGGTGCTGGTCACCGGCGCGGGGCGGGGCATCGGCGCGGCCACGGCCCGGCGGCTGGCCGCCGAGGGCGCGCGGGTCCTGGTCACCGACATCGACGGCGAGCGGGCGCGGAAGGCCGCCGCCGCGATCCGTGAATCCGGCCGCTCCGCCGAGGCGTTCGCGTGCGACGTGGCCGACCGGGCGGCCGTCGAGGCCGCCGTGGCCCGCGCCGTCGCCCTCTTCGGCGGACTCGACGTGCTCGTCAACAACGCCTTCTCCTGCCACCCCGACCCGGCGCTCGTCGAGGACGAGACCGACGAGGCGTGGCAGCGCGACCTCGACATCACCCTCACCGGCGCGCTGCGCTGCGTACGGGCCGCCATGCCGCACCTGGCCGCCGCCCCCGGCGGACGCGGCGCGATCGTCGGCGTCGGCTCCGTCAACGGCGAGCAGGACTTCGGCAACCACGCCTACAGCGCGGCCAAGGCGGGCCTCGCGAGCCTGACCCGCACGCTCGCCGGGCACTGCGCGGCGCGCGGCGTACGGGTCAACCTCGTCGCGCCCGGTACGGTCGCCACGCCCAACTGGGACGGCCGGGAAGCGGCGTTGGAGCGGGCCGCCGCCTGCTATCCGCTGGGGCGGGTGGGGCGCCCGGAGGACATCGCGGCGGCGGTGGCGTTCCTCGCCTCGCGGGACGCGGCGTGGATCACGGGGGTCACGCTGCCGGTGGACGGGGGCATCCTGGTCGGCAACCTCGCGCTGCGCGAGGCGCTGTCGGGCCGACGGCCGGTGCCGGGGTGATCCGTACAACACCGCGCACCCGGTAAGGACCGATAGCGTCAGGACCCATGACGCCCCTCGTCGCCGTCGCGGTGCTCATCGCCGCCGTCACCCACGCCAGTTGGAACGCCCTCGCGCACGCCATCCGCGACCAGCTGCTGGCCTTCACTCTCGTCGGCGGGGCCGGAGCGGTGTGCGGGGCGGTCATGCTGCCGTTCACCGGTGTGCCCGCCGGGGCCGCGTGGCCGTACCTGGTCGGCTCGTCCGTCCTGCACGTCGTCTACCAGCTGCTGCTCATGCGGTCGTTCACACTCGGCGACTTCGGCCAGATGTACCCGATCGCCCGCGGTACGGCCCCGCTCGCCGTCACCGTCCTGGCCGCCGTCTTCGCCGGCGAACTCCCCGACGGCTGGCAGCTCGCCGGCGTCGCCGTGGCCTCCGCCGGACTGGTGGGACTGGCCGTCTGGGGCATCCGCGGCTCCGGCCGCCGCCCCCAGTGGCCCGCGATCGGCGCCGCCGGGGCGACGGGACTGGCCATCGCCTCGTACACGGTCGTCGACGGCCTGGGCGTACGCGCCTCCGGCACGTCCGGCGGCTACATCGCGTGGCTGATGATCCTGGAGGGTCTGGCGATCCCCGCGTACGCGGTGGTGGTGCGCCGCGGCCAACTGCTGCGGCAGCTGCGACCGTTCGCGGTACGGGGAACGCTGGGCGGGGCACTGTCCGTGGTCGCGTACGGGCTGGTCCTGTGGGCACAGACCCGGGCGGCACTGGCCCCCATCTCCGCGCTGCGGGAGTCGTCGATCATTGTGGGGGCGGCGATAGGGGCACTGTTCTTCAAGGAACGGTTCGGGGGGCCGAGGATCGCGGCGGCGGGGTTGATGGTGGTGGGGATCGGGCTGATGCTGCACGCGGGTTGAGCGCGCGCAGGGGTTGTTCTGCTCAGTCCAGCTCCGCGAGGGCGTCCACGAGGGTGCGCCCCTGGTGAGCTCCGCGCCGTCCGATGCCGCTTCGGCTACGCCCGCACCCGCCAGCCGTAGCGGGTCTCTCCCGGGGCTCCGCCCGGAACCCGGGATTCGGCGGAAAGCGGACGTTTGGTCCGCAAGTCTTCGGGTTCGGGCCCGCGCGGGCCGTCGGCCTTGCTTCAATTCTCTTCCGTGTAAAGGCCGTTCGTCCGACGGCGGCTCCTCGCACGGCCGGACCACTGTCCGGTCGTACGGGCGCGACCGCGGCATGGGGCGCCCGTACGATCCGCCGCCCTCGCCCGGGCTTGGCAGGACCCGGGCCGTCGGCGGTGGCGTGCGCACCGGGCGGGCAGCGAGCCCGGTGCGCACGCGCCGGTCCGTACGACGCGGGACCGCGCCCGTGGCGGCGACCGGCGGTAACTTCCCCGCTGCGGGCCCCTGTTGTCCAGCGCGTCCCTGTTCTACGCTCCGACTGTGCCAGCCACCGCTGGCACAGTCGGCACAGTCAACGACGCGGACGCACCACGCACAGCGGGAGGCGGCGGCATGACCGAGCGGGAACGTACGGGCGAGCACGTGCGGGTGGCGGTGATCGGGGCCGGGTTCGGCGGGCTCGGGGCGGCCGTGCGGCTGCGCCGCGAGGGCATCACCGACTTCGTGGTCCTGGAGCGCGCCGGCGCGCTCGGCGGCACCTGGCGGGACAACACCTATCCCGGCTGCGCCTGCGATGTGCCCTCGCACCTGTACTCCTTCTCCTTCGCCCCCAATCCCGACTGGCCCCGCAACTTCTCCGGCCAGGCCGATATCTGGGCCTACATGGAGCGTGTCGCCGACACCTTCGGGCTCCGCCCGCACCTGCGCTTCGACACCGAGGTGCGGCACCTGCGGTGGGACGGCGACCGGCTGCTGTGGGAGATCGAGACCTCTTCCGGGGAGCTCACCGCCGACGTGGTCGTCTCGGCCTCGGGCCCGCTCGCGGACCCCAGGCTTCCGGACATCCCGGGCCTGGGCTCCTTCCCGGGCCGGGTCTTCCACTCCTCCCGCTGGGACCACGACTACGACCTGCGCGGCAAGCGCGTCGCGGTGGTCGGCACCGGCGCCTCGGCGATCCAGATCGTGCCCGCCATCCAGCCGGAGGTGGGGCACCTGACGCTGTTCCAGCGCACGCCGCCGTGGGTGCTGCCGCGCGCCGACCGGCGCATCACGGCCGCCGAGCGGGCCCTGCACACGAGGATCCCGGCGACCCGCGCGCTGCGCCGGGGGCTGCTGTGGGGCATCCGGGAGTTGCAGGTGGGCATGTTCGCCAAGTACCCGGGCCTGCTGGCGGGCGCGGAGCACACCGCGAAGGCCCATATGCGCAAGGCGATCTCCGATCCCGCGCTGCGGGCCCGGCTCACCCCCGGCTACCGCATCGGCTGCAAGCGCATCCTGCTGTCCAACGACTACTACCCGGCGCTCGTGCGGCCCAATGTGGACGTGGTGACCTCCGCGCTCGCCGAGGTCGACGGCTCCACGCTGATCGCCGCCGACGGCTCCCGCGCCGAGGCCGACGCGATCGTCCTGGGCACCGGCTTCCGTGTCACCGACCTGCCCATCGCCCGGCGGGTGACGGGCGCCGACGGCATCACGCTCGCCGAGGCGTGGAAGGACGGCATGGCCGCGCTGCGCGGCACCAGCGCGGCCGGTTTCCCCAACCTGCTGTTCGTCATCGGCCCCAACACGGGCCTGGGCAACAGCTCGATGATCCTCATCATCGAGGCGCAGCTGAACTATCTCGCGGACTATCTGCGGCAGTTGGACATCCTCGGCGGCCGGGCCGCCCTGGACGCCCGCCCGTCCGCCGTCGGCGTCTGGAACCGGGGGCTGCAGCAGCGCATGCGCCGCACGGTGTGGAACACCGGCGGCTGCGACAGCTGGTACCTGGACGCGGAGGGCCGCAACACGGTCGTCTGGCCGGGCACCACCGGGGAGTTCCGCCGGGTGACGCGCCGGGTGGACCTCTCCGAGTACCGGGTGCTGCGCGAGCCCCGTACGCCCGTGGCCGCCGGTCCGGCGCTGGAGGCGACCGTATGAGCCGGCGCGTCCCGCTGGAGGGGCAGGTCGCCGTCGTCACCGGGGCGGCGCGCGGGGTGGGGGAGCGGCTCGCCCGCAAGCTCGCCGCGCGCGGCGCGAGCGTGGCCCTGGTCGGCCTGGAGGAGCGGCAACTGGCGCGTGTCGCGGGCGCGTTGGAGTCCGACGCCGCGCGCTGGCACGCCGACGTCACCGACCACGCGGCGATGGAGCGGGTCGCGCGGGAGGTCAAGGCCCGCTTCGGCAAGGTCGACATCGTCGTCGCCAACGCCGGGGTGGCCGCCGGCGGGCCCCTGGAGGGCTCCGACCCCGGGGCGTGGCGGCGCGTCGTCGACGTCAATCTCGTCGGCAGCGCGGTCACCGGCCGCGCCTTCCTGCCCGTCCTGGCCGAGAGCCGCGGCTATCTGCTGCAGATCGCCTCGCTCGCCGCGCTGACGCCCGCGCCGCTGATGACCGCCTACTGCGCGTCCAAGGCGGGCGTCGAGGCGTACGCGCACGCGCTGCGCGCCGAGGTCGCCCACCGGGGCGTGCGGGTCGGTGTCGGCTATCTCAGCTGGACCGACACCGACATGGTGCGCGGCGCCGACGAGGACGGGGCGATGCGGGAGCTGCGCCGCCGGCTGCCGTGGCCCGCGAACCGCACCTATCCGCTCGGCCCGGCCGTCGACCGGCTGGTGGACGGCATCGAGCGGCGCTCGGCGCACGTCTACGGGCAGGGCTGGATACGCGGGGTGCAGGCGGTGCGGGGCGTGCTGCCCGGGGTGATCGCGGCGGGCGGGGCCCGGGAGCTGCGCCGGCTGGGCGCGCGGGCGCAGGGGGCGCGGCCCGGTCTCGTGGGCGCGGGCGGCGCGGCGGACGAGCGGGAACGGGCCGTACGTGCGGCGGCGCACGGAGGGTAGCCCGGGGCATAGCGCACGGTAACCGTCCGATATGCGGCTTGTGTGGGCTCGTGCCACGCTCGATCGGGGGGTCTCCCGACACCCCCACCACCTCACCGAGGAGTGAGCAGAGCATGGCCAGCAAGAGGGAACGCGACCCGTACCGCGACACCGACGACTACGTCGAGAACATGACGGAGGAGACGGAGGCCGAGCGGGAGCAGGCGCGCCAGCGCGCCCAGCGCGAGCAGGAGCGGCAGCGCGGGCGGCAGCAGGACGAGAGCTCGTACGACGACGACCTCGACGACCTGCAGTAGCCCGGCGACAGCCCACCTCACCCCCACCACCCCGCGAAGGAGTTGACCCGCCATGGGTATGAAGGACGAACTGCAGAAGAAGGCCCAGGAGGCCAAGGAAAAGGCCGAGCAGGCCAAGCAGCGGGCGCAGCAGCGCGGCCAGCAGATGCAGGACGACGTCAAGCAGCGCCAGGAGCAGGCGCGCCAGCAGTCGCTCGACGACATCCAGGACGAGTACGACGACCGCTCCTGAAGATCCCCACTCCCGAGGAGTGACGCGCGATGGGCACGAAGGAACAGCCCGGTCGGCAGCAGGGCAAGGGCCGTGAGGCCGGCACCGGCTCGCCGAAGGCGCAGGAGAGCAAGGAGACCCGGGCCAACCACGAGCGCAAGGCCCGGCTGAAGGCCCAGGAACAGGCCGACCGCGACCGCCGCACCTTCGACGAGAACTTCGAGGTCTGACGGATCACGGATGACCGGTAACCGGTAAACGGTAAGGGGCGCCCGGCAAGAGCCGGCGCCCCTTACCCGTGGACCCGAACCCCCTTACCGGGGCGGCAGCTTGGGCCGCTGCAGATTCGGTACGCCGGAGTAGTCCGGCGGGTTGGCGGCGCCGTGCCGGTCCAGCAGGTCCAGCGCCAGGTGCACCGCGTCGTCCAGCTGCCGGTGACGGCCCTCCGCCCAGTCCAGGGGGGTGCGGTCGATCTCGATGTCGGGGGTGACACCGTGGTTCTCCACCCCCCAGCCGTACGCGTCGAACCAGGCCGCGTTCATCGGCACCGTGATGGACGTGCCGTCGCCGAGCCGGTGCCTGCCGGTCATGCCGACGACACCGCCCCAGGTGCGCAGGCCCACCACCGGGCCGATGCCCTGCAGTTTGAACGCGGCGGTGATCATGTCGCCGTCGGAGGAGGTCATCTCGTCGGCGACGGCGACGACCGGGCCGCGCGGCGCGTTGGAGGCGTAACTGACCGGCTGTGCCCCGCGCGTGAGGTCCCAGCCGACGATGGTGCGGGTGAGCTTCTCCACCACCAGCTCGCTGATGTTGCCGCCCGCGTTGCCCCGTACGTCCACGATCAGCGCGGGCCGTGACATCTCCATGCGCAGGTCCCGGTTGAACTGCGCCCAGCCGGAGCCGCCCATGTCGGGGATGTGCAGATAGCCGCACTTGCCGCCGCTCAACTCGCGGACCACGGCCCGGCGTTTGGCGACCCAGTCCTGGTAGCGCAGGGGACGTTCGTCGACGAGCGGCACGATCGCGACCCGGCGCGGCGGGCCCTCGCCCTCCGGCGGGGCGAAGGTCAGCTCGACGGTCGTGCCGCCGGCCGCCGCGAGCAGCGGGGAGGGGCCCGCAACCGGGTCCACGGGCCGGCCGTCGACGTGGGTGAGCGCCCAGCCCTCGCGGACGCCCGAACCGGCCAGCGGGGAGCGGGCCTTGGAGTCGGAGGACTCGCCGGGCAGGATACGGCGCACGGTCCAGGTGCCGTCCTTCTGCCGGGTGAGGTTCGCGCCGAGCAGGCCGATGGCCCGCTGGTAGTGCGGCGGCCCCTCGTTGCGGCGGGCCGGGGTGACGTAGGCGTGCGAGGTGCCCAGCTCGCCGAGGACCTCGCGCAGCAGATCGGCGAACTCGTCGGGCGTGGCGACGTGTTCGACGAGCGGCCGGTACTGCTCCAGCACCGCGTCCCAGTCGATGCCGCACATGCCCGGTTCCCAGAAGTAGGCGCGGACGATGCGGCCCGCCTCCGCGTACGCCTGCCGCCACTCGGCGGCCGGGTCCACCTCGTGCAGGATCCGCCGCATGTCGACGTAGACGGTCTGGTCGGCGTCCGCGACCTCGGTGGCGGGCACCACGCGCAGCTCGCCGTCGTCGCACACCGCGAGCCGGCTGCCGTCGCCGCTGACCGCGAACCAGTCGAGGGAGGCGGTGAGTTCGGTGCGCTTGGGCTTGGCCAGGTCGAAGTACTCCAGGGTGGGGCGGCCGGAGGTGTCGGCGGGGTTGGCGAAGGTCTCGCCGAGCGCGCCGGAGATCGGCCAGCGCAGCCACACCAGCCCGCCGCCGCTCACCGGCCGCAGCGCCGAGTACTTCGAGGCCGCCACCGGGAACGGCGTCACCCGGCTCTCGATGCCCTCCTCCTCGACCAGGGCGGGGCCCGCGCCCGCGCCCTCGTCCAGGTCGAGTCCGCCGCCCGCCGGCCGGCCCTCCGTCGTCAGCGCGAACGGCGAGGGCGTCGCCGAGGACAGCGGCACCAGGTACGGGCGGCAGCCCAGCGGGAAGGACAGATCGCCGGTGTGCACGTCGTAGACGGGGTCGAAGCCGCGCCAGGACAGGAACGCGAGATAGCGGCCGTCACGGGTGAAGACCGGGCCCTCGTCCTCGAACCGGCCGTTGGTGACGTCCACGATGTGCCGGTCCGCGAGCCGGGCGATCTTGATCTGCCGCAGTGAACGGCCGATACCCGGGTGCGACCAGGCCAGCCACGCCGAGTCGGGGGAGAACGCGAGGTCCCGTACGGGCCCGTTGGCGGACCGGACCAGCTCGGTGACCGAGCCGTCGCCCTCCTCCGAGGTGTCGACCAGCAGCAGCCGCCCGTCGTGCGCGGCGATCGCGAGCCGGCCGCCGTCCGGGGCGGAGACCAGCTCGTGCACCCGGCCGATCCGGCCCGCCGCGATCCGGCGCGGCTGCACCGGGCCGGTGGCACGCGGCAGCTGGACGAGCTCGACGGCGTCCTCGCCCTCCGCGTCCGTGACATAGGCGATCCGGCCGGTCGAGCCGAGCATCTCCGGCAGCCGCACCCGCACCCCGGGGGTGTCGGCGATGGCCCGCGCCGGGCCGTCGCGGTGCGTGAGCCAGTACAGGCTGCCGCGCACCTGCACCGCGCTCGCCCGGCCCGTGGTGTCCACGGCCAGCGCGTCCACGTTCGAGGCGGCCTGCACCTGGTACGGGCGCCGCCCCGCGCGCGGCCCGCCCAGGCGCACGTCCAGCCGGCGCGGGGTGCCCTTGGGGCCGAAGTCCGTGACGAGCCACAGCTCGCCCGCGCACTGGTAGACCACGCGGCTGCCGTCGGTCGCGGCGTGGCGCGCGTAGAAGTCGTCGTGGTCGGTGTGCCGGCGCAGGTCCGAGCCGTCGGGCAGACACGAGTAGAGGTTGCCGACGCCCTCGTGGTCGGAGAGGAACGCGATCCGGCCGCCGACGAACATCGGCGAGTCCAGATGCCCCCGCAGCTCCGGCACCAGACGCAGGCCGTGCAGCCACAGCCGGCCCGTCGCCCCGCCCCGGTAGCGCTTCCACGCGGCCGGCTCGTGCGGCGGCTTCCCCGCGAGCAGCAGGGTGCGGTGCTCGCCCTCCTGATCGGCGATCGCGATGTCCGCCACCGGCCCCCACGGCAGCCGGGCCCCCGGGCTGCCGTCGGTGGGCAGCCGGTAGGCCCACGTGAAGTACGGGAAGGGCTGGCCGTGCGAGGAGACGGCGAGAATGTCGCAGCCGCCGTCCGGCTCCGGCGGCGCCCAGCCGCACACCCGCGCGTCCGTACTGCCCCAGTAGCTGAGCCGCCGCGCCGGACCGCCCTCGACCGGCACCAGATGGATCTCCGGGTCGAGGCTGCGCCACGTGGTGTAGGCGATGTGCCGCCCGTCCGGGGAGAACCGCGGATGCCCGGCCCGGGTCCGGTCCACCGTCAGCCGCCAGGCCCGGCCCGGCGGCCCGCCGTCGGACAGCGGCGCCAGCCACAGATCGTCCTCGGCGGTGAAACAGAGCAGATCGCCGTGGAGGTGCGGAAACCGTAGATACGAGCCAGTGGCCTCGCGAGCGTCTCTCACCGTTCCATCGTTCTGGCCCAAGGGGGGCCCGGCAACTCGGTCCCTTCCCTTGACCCCCGTGACGCAGAACACCTGCCGGAATGGTCCCGTTCCCTCCCGCGCCGCGTACGCTCGTGTGTACGAAACGGTTTCGTTTCGATCCTCGACGGTTCCCGGGCTCCCCGGAAGGAGACGCGGCATGACGGCGGACACCCCCAAACCGGCGGCGCGCCGCACCCGGCTCACGCCCGAGCGCGAGGCCGAGATCTACGACACCGTCCTCGCCGTCGTCCGCGAGGTCGGCTACGACGCCCTGACCATGGACGCCGTCGCCACCCGCACGCACGCGAGCAAGGCCACCCTCTACCGCCAGTGGAAGGGCAAGCCCGAACTCGTCGCGAGCGCCCTGCGGCACCACAAGCCCGTACGGTCCGCGGACGTCGACACCGGCACCCTGCGCGGTGACTTACTGGCTCTCGCGGCCCACGCCGACCAGGCCGGGATGGAACGCGACGCCGCCCTCGTACGGGCGCTGGGACACGCCAGTCACCAGCACCCCGACCTGCGCCGCGCGCTGCGCGAACTGCTCGTCGAACCCGAGGTCGCCGGACTGGACGCGATGCTGCGGCGCGCCGTCGCGCGCGGCGAGCTCGCGGCGGACACCCCCGCCATCGACTACGTCGCGCACATGATGTTCGGCGCCTTCATCGCCCGGCAGCTGATCGAGGACCGCCCCGCGGACCCCGAGTATCTCGCCGCCTACATCGACGCCGCGGTTCTCCCCGCCCTCGGCGTACGGGCCTGACGGGCCTGTCAGCGCGACAGGTCTGTAGGCCGAACTCCCCTCAGAACAACCCCATATGACGCCTGCCCGACGCGCCGCTCTCGTCGTCGGGACGGCCCCCCACACCCCGTACGCCGCCAGATCCCGACGGGAGCACACTGCTCGTGGCCACGTTCCTCTACCGACTCGGCCGGCTCGCCTTCCGGCGCCGCTGGTACGTCGCCCTCATATGGGTGGCGCTGCTGGCCCTCGCCGGCACCGGCGCCGCCACCGCGTCCAAAGCCACCAACAACAGCTTCTCCATCCCCGGCACCGAGGCCCAGCACGCCTTCGACCTGCTGGAGCAGCGCTTCCCCGGGAAGACGGCCGACGGCGCGAGCGCCCGCGTCGTCTTCAAGGCCCCCGACGGCCAGAAGATCACCGACCCGGCCAACAAGGCCGCCGTCGAGAAGACCGTCGCCGAGCTCGCGGGCCCGCAGGTCGCCTCCGTCGCCGACCCCTTCCTCGGCAAGGCCGTCAGCAAGGACGGCACCACCGCCTACGCGTCCGTCGCCTACAAGGTGAAGTCCAACGAACTCACCGACGCCTCCCGCGACACCCTCAAGGACGCCGCCCAGCACGGCCGCGACGCCGGACTGACCGTCGAGACCGGCGGCAGCGCCCTGCAGTCCATGCCCGAGGCCGGCTCCGAGATCATCGGCATCATCGTCTCCGCCGTCGTGCTGCTGATCACCTTCGGCTCGCTCGTCGCGGCCGGACTGCCGCTGCTCACCGCGATCATCGGCGTCGGTATCGGCGTCTCCACGATCACCGCGCTCGCGTCACTGCTCGATCTGTCCGGCAACACCTCGACGCTCGCGATGATGATCGGCCTCGCCGTCGGCATCGACTACGCGCTGTTCATCGTCTCCCGCTACCGCGCGGAACTCGCCGAGGGCCGCGAGCGCGAGGAAGCCGCCGGACGGGCCGTCGGCACGGCCGGCTCCGCCGTCGTCTTCGCCGGCCTCACGGTCGTCATCGCGCTCGCGGGCCTCGCGGTCGTCAACATCCCCATGCTGACGAAGATGGGCCTCGCGGCGGCCGGTACGGTCGCCATCGCCGTGCTCATCGCGCTCACCCTCATCCCCGCGCTGCTCGGCTTCGCGGGCTCGAAGGTACTCGCGCGCAAGGACCGCAAGTCCGCTGCCGCGGGCGGCGGTTCCGGTGCCTCCGATGAGGAGAAGGCGAACCTCGGCACCCGCTGGGCCCGCTTCGTGCTGCGCCGCCCCGTCCTGGTGCTGCTCGCGGGTGTCATCGGCCTCGGCGCCGTCGCCGTGCCCGCCGCCTCCCTGCAACTCGGCCTGCCCGACGACGGCTCGCAGCCGCGCAGCACGACCCAGCGCCAGGCGTACGACCTGCTGTCCGAGGGCTTCGGCCCCGGCTTCAACGGCCCGCTGATGCTCGTCGTCGACGCGGCGGACAGCAAGGACCCCAAGGCCGCCGCCGATCACGTGGCCGGGGTCGTCAAGGGCCTCGACGACGTGGCAGCCGTCTCGCCCGTCACCCCCGCCTCCTTCAACAAGGCCGGGAACACCGCGACCCTGACCGTCGTCCCCAAGTCCAAGCCCACCAGCACCGAGACCGAGGACCTCGTCCACGCCATCCGCGACCACGGCGCCTCGATCACCGAGCAGACCGGCGCCAAGGTGCTCGTGACCGGCTCCACGGCCATGAACATCGACGTCTCGCAGAAGCTCAACGACGCCCTGCTGCCCTACCTGGCACTCGTCGTCGGCCTCGCCTTCCTGCTGCTGATGGTCGTCTTCCGCTCCGTCCTCGTACCGCTGAAGGCCGCGCTCGGCTTCCTGCTCTCCGTCGTCGCCGCGCTCGGCGCGGTCGTCGCCGTCTTCCAGTGGGGCTGGCTCGGCGGCCTCTTCCAGGTCGAGGAGACCGGCCCCATCATGAGCATGATGCCGATCTTCATGGTCGGCGTCGTCTTCGGCCTCGCCATGGACTACGAGGTCTTCCTCGTGACCCGCATGCGGGAGGCGTACGTCCACGGGGAACGCCCCGGCCAGGCCATCGTGACCGGCTTCCGGCACGGAGCGCGCGTCGTCACCGCCGCCGCCGTCATCATGATCAGCGTCTTCGCGGGCTTCATCGGCTCCTCCGAGTCCATGATCAAGATGATCGGGTTCGGACTGGCGATCGCGGTCTTCTTCGACGCGTTCGTGGTGCGGATGGCGATCGTGCCGGCGGTACTGGCGCTGCTGGGGCGGGCCGCTTGGTGGCTGCCGTCGTGGCTGGCACGTCTGCTGCCGAACGTGGATGTCGAGGGGGAGGGCTTGCGGAAGGAGCTGGCTGCGGAGCCCGCGGGCGCCGCTGCCGCTGGGGAGCGGGTGCCCAGCGGGGTGTGACGGCTGGCCTGGGGCGGGGCGGTTCGGGGTGCTTGCGCCTTGGGCCGCCCCGCCGGATCAGCGCCGGTACGGCTCCAGCACCGACAAGGCCTTCTCCTCCCAGGCCTTGTCCACGAACTCGAACGATCCGACGTGCAGGCGGTCGTGCCCGTACATGGTCGTCTTGAGCTCCACCGTCTTCCGCGGATGCAAAGTCCACTCTGCCGAGGGCACGTCGAGCGTGCCGGGTTTCGGGACGCCGCGCGCGCTCCAGCCGGCACAGATGACCCAGCACGCGTACGCGTGATCCTCGGGCTGGCCGTACATGCCGGTGGCTCGATGACGGGCCGCCACGTCCAGCAAGTACGGGGTGTCGACCCCGGGGAGATCAAGTGTGCCGACGACCGAGGTCTCTCCCCACCCCAGGTTCGCGTAGGCGATCACGCAGTACAGGTCCGGCCAGTCGTACAGCAGCGGGGCGACAGTCACCCGGCTCTCTCCGGTGATGGGCTTCATCGACAGCTCCTTGACGCGTGTGAGAGGCCCCACCCTGTCGTACGGGCGGGGCCTCGGTCCGCTCAACTGGACACGAGTCAGCCGTTGTTGTGACTGAAACCCTCAGGAGAATTGCCTTCCCGTCGGGTGAGGGGCTCGGACGGTAGGCACGAGTAAGCCCCCTCCAGTCAACGAGGCCATTGATGAGGGGGCCTTGTTCGAGCAGCGTGTCAGGGTATGAGCCCGTCTATTCGGACTGCGGCAACGAATTCCCCCCAGGCGGCCGCTGGTATGACGAGCGTGGAGCCGCTGGAGTTCTTGCTGTCGCGAACAGGCACGGCACCGGGGAAGTCGTCGGCGACCTCGACGCAATGTTCCCCTCCGCTGCTGTAGCCACTCTTCCGCCAGGCGGCTGAAGCGAGATCGGTCCCGGCAGTTCTCATGGATATTTCTCCTCAACTACCCTGCGAATGAACTCTCTTGACCGCGTCGGCGACAGGGCTTCCGCCTGAAGGTGATCATAGAGGCGCACGAACGGCGCGACGCGGTCAACGTCCGTGACGAACGCCGCTTCGGGCTCCTCGCGGTACACGACCGTTCGCCCGTCACGAAGCTCGAAGATCGACGTTGTCCCCATGCCCGTGATCAGCGTGCCGTCATCATGCGGGATGATCTGGACGTTGACATGCGGTCGTCGCATCAGATCGAGCAGGTGTACAAGCTGATCCCGCATGATGTCCGCGTGCCCGAAGGTTCGGTACAGGGCTGACTCGTCGAGAACCGTCCAGATCCATGGAGGGTTCGGGGCGTCGAGCACGGCTTGCCGCTCCATGCGGAAGTCGACCTTCTGGTCCAGGTCGCCGCCATAGAAGGGAATTCCCGAGCGGAGCATCACAGTTGCGTACTCTCGGGTCTGGAGCAGACCGGGTACCGAGTGGATGTAGTACCGGATCTTCGTGGCTTTCGACTCGGCTTCGGTCAGCTTGTGCGCCCATTTCGTATCAGGGCTGCCGTGCTCAAGGTACGGCCACGCCTCGGTGAGGATTCCACCTGATTCAAGGACTTCGTCGAGGATCTTTGTAATGTCCTCCGGGGGAACGCCCTCCGCGCGCTCGTACTGCGCGATCCTGCTGTACGAGAGCCTCACCGCATCGGCCAGATCTTGCCGTGACCAGCCCTTCGCCTCGCGCAAGCTGGTGATCTTCAGTGCGAACCACTTGTTGAGGTCGGTCGGTTCAAACCGCTTGGGTGCGGGCACAGTTGTTCGCCTCTCGCGTTGCAGCCGCAGCGCCTGCTACCGGGCTGGATCTTCTCCAACCGCTACCGCTGGTCACGGTACCGCTACGGGTTGATGCTGGGAACGCGTCGATCGGGGCGCCGATCCACAGTGCAACGCCCCAGCGGCCAAGCCCCCTTGCCCCCTACTGACCTGCTCGGAGTGCTACGTGGTTCCACCGTTTCCCCATACCGGCATGTGCGGCCTTCCCCAGCGGCAGACTGTTGACGACATCGTCGGACTCCTGCTCGACCAGAACGTTGTCCCGCAGCCTCCCGCGAAGGAACTGCGCGAGTGGATCCGGCAATTGACGCAGGACGTCTGCCGCTCGATTCGATCCGTTGCTGGTGCCGCCTTGTTGCTCCCTGCCGACCACCCCGGGCGTGCGCCGGCTCTCGCTGCAGCCGACAAAGCCGCCAACAGGGTGCGGGTCGGTTCTGGCCCGGGGTACAAGGCCGCCATGGCTTACGCCATGGGGCTCGCCGGTGACGTGCGCACTCTCCGAGAGCATCGGAGGGCGCTCGGCAGTCAGCCGCACGGCGAAGCGGCGCACACGCAGTCTCCCGACGGGAAGGAGCCGCTGAGCGAGCGCATCGCAGCCGTCAACGCCCGTAGCCGGAGACGCTTGGACGGTGTGCTGTGAGCCGCCGTAGCCCGCTGCTGGGATGGAGCTGGAGCCGAACATCTGGGCACGCCCTGGCCTGCGGGCCGCTGCGGCCGCCGAGGACTGGCCGACGCTGCCCTGCTAGCCCGCGAGGAACTCGCTGACGCGGTCGATGACCTCGGCCTGCCACGTCTGCGACTGCGGGTTCAGATAGTGAGGGTCCTCGTGTACGGCGAAGCCGTGCTGGGCGCCGTCGAGTTCCATGAGCTCGGCCGGGCCGCCGAAGAGCGGCAGGTGGTGGCGGGAGGACTCCACCGGCACGAACGTGTCCTTCGTCCCGTGCACGAGCAGGACGGGCACGCGGACCGCGCGCACGAACACCTCCGGGTCCAGATATGCGACCTCGTTCAGCAGGGACCGGCCCAGCTCGAACGGACTCCGCTCGGTGAACCCCACCTCGTCCAACGCCTGCGCGGCCTCCGCTGAGATGAAGTCGGTGTCGTCGAAGTACGGGCGGCTCGTGATGTACCGCTCGCGGTAATCGAGCCGTGGGTTCAGCAGCACCAGTTTCTCGACGTCCTGCGGCCGGTGCGCGGCGTGAAGTGCCGCGGCGCCACCGGAGAACGATGCCGCGATGACGTGCACGGGCTGCTGGAGCCCGCTTTCACGCTTGAGGTAGTGGCCCGCCGCACGGATGTCGTTGCTGACACCGGCGATGGTGATGTCCTCGGGGCGGCCACCGCTGGCTCCGTGAGCACGAAGGTCGAAACGCAGCGACCGGATACCGATCCGGGCCAGGCCCGCAGCGAGACGACTGAAGAAGCCGCCCTCTTCCCGTGTCACCCCAGCCCCGTGAACGAGCACGGCCAAGCCACGGGTTGCTCCCTCCGGAGCGGCTACGGTGCCCGCCAGCGCTGTCCCGTCAACGGATCGGAATGCCGCCTCCAGCTCGGTCATGCGCCGAGGGTAGTGACGGCGGCAGCCTGCCGCACCACGGTCGGCAGGATCTGCACGCAGAACAGCGCCCGGCCCAGCGCGCCCCGCGCCGCGAACGGTCTTAGCTGCCGCAGCGGTTGGCCGCGCCGCACGCCACCGGATACGGGGAATCGCCAGCCCCTCCAGGAGGTACGCAGACTGTTCGAAGGAACTGCGTACCTCGTACCGCCGGGCGGTGGCCACGAATGGACCGCGCCACCCCAGGGGTTGCGAAGCCGACCGACACGGAGCTTGCACGGGCGTTGGTGTGTCCCGGGCGACGCTGTGTATCGGGCGCTGGCCGACGCGCCGCAGCCGCCACCTGCGAGACTCTGAGAGATCGTCTGTCGGCGCGACAGGCTGTCTTTCGCTGTGTCGGCGCAGCGGAGAAACGGACAGCGGCTTCCTTCGTGTGCGGGTCACGGGGTTCAGCGACCGGCCAGGCGTTTGACCAGGGCGTCCATCTGCGCGTGGAACTCTTCGAGCGTGCCCCCGTTGTGGACCCGCAGGTCTGCGTATTCCGGGCCCAGGTGCTCACCCTCCCGCCCGTCGTACTCCGGGATGCCCTCACGGCTCAGGTAGACGATCGTCAGGCCCTCCGACTTGAGCGCCTTCACCTCCTCCGCCAAGCGCACGTCAGTGACCACCACGGGCCGGCTGGTGGCCTGGATCTGCTTCACGGCGGCATCGGTCCACACGTCCTCGCCGAGGACGGCAGCGACCCCGTCAACGGACATCTTCCACAGGAACCGCCTCACCTCCGGGAAGTTGTCCTTGGCGAACTCCCACCCGTACCGCTCAACGACCGTGGCGAGCCTGACGGGTTCGTCCACGTTCTTGGCCCATCCGATGATGGGGTCTGCTCCGATCCCGGCGCGCTTGATCGGTTCTGCAATGGACACGCGCACGAAGCCGTGTCGCCCACAAAGGTGATCAGCGGCGGCGTCTTTCCCGACATGTGGTCGGCCAATGATCCCGATTCCTCGCATGCCAGCAGCGTAGCGTTCCGTCAACTTGTCATATGCCAAGCGTGACTTGGGCTGGTGGCAGCGACGAATGCAGGCCTACCGTGGTGAGCTGCATCACCCCAGTGGACGCCCATCGGGCCGATCCGGAGTGAGGACAACAAAACATGACCACAGCGGACCGCGCGGGAGCGCGGGGAAGGTCGCTGTACGTCGGGGCCCCGTTCCCCGATGTGCGCTCGCCCTTCTCTGCTTCCCCGCAGGAAGGGCGCAACTGTGCGAAGGGTCGTGAAGGTAGAACCCATTACCACCTTGGGGCCGTGGGACTACGTGACGTACGCCCCGCCGGGTAACACCTGCTCCGTCTGCAAACAGCCGATCGGCGGCCTGGAGCCGTGCCGACGGCGCGACGAGGAACAGGGGCCCCGGGGAACCCTCGTGCTCTACACCCACGTGTCGTGCCTGAACGGTGGTGGGGCCCGTGGGTGAGGCAAGAGTCTTCCGTTACGCCGACTGGGACTTTGTCCGGAAGGCGGACAGCAACCCGCACTTCTCTGCCCTGTGCCTCTCCGATCCCCAGAGGTGCAACGCCTTCTCTGGCCTCCACAGGACCCTGAAGGGTCGGGAGCAGTGGATGGCGAACCACGTTCAGGGGACGGGGCACACGGAGTTCCAGCGCAACATGGGCGACACGTGCACAGCGATCCCCCCAGAGGGCGCGGTCATCGCGGGTGAGGTCGTCAAGGCCCTCCCCGCCGACGAGCACGCCCGCACGCACCCCTGAAAGCGTCCGCCCCGGTGGCAACAGAGTGGGGACTCATCAGCACCGAGGCGGACTGTTCGGCACAACTCCAGTGAGTTACAACCGAGGAGACCATCATGCCCAACGACCACGTAAACGGCTACGACGTGGCAGGCGAGGAGATCATCACTCCGGCTGAGCCCGACGAGCAGGACCAGGACGGGGAAGGGGATGGCAACTAGCGGCACCTCTGGTGACGGCAGCGCTCGCGCGACGGCCAGGCGGTTCCTGAAGAGGGACCTACCGGAAAACTCTGAGCTGTCGTGGCTGTGCCAGGTCCACAAGGACCCGGACGCAATGAAGCTGCTCTTGCGCACGGGGTACGTGTGTCTGCACTGCCAGCGTGAGCACGCCCGCACCTAGCACCACCCTCAGCCCCGCTCGTGCGCTGCCCCGTGGCGTGCGGGCGGGGCCCTTGGCTGTCCGCGCGCTCCGCCAAGCGAAGAGTGCCATATTTCTGGGATGGAGCCGGAGCCGAACATCTGGGCACATCCCGGCCTGCGGGCCGCCGCGGCCGTCGAGGACTGGCCGGCGCTGCTGAAGACCTGGCGGACTCTGACCCGCACCAATCAGAGCAAGCTCGGTTCGCTCGTCGGGCTCTCGCAGCCGGACGTCTCCGCCATCGAGAACCGTCGCCGGACGGTGACCTCTGTCGAAGTGCGGCAGCGGATCATCGACGGACTGGGTATTCCCGTCGAGTTGCTCGGGGCGGCCACGGCGGAGATGCCGTTGCCGTCACTCGTGCTGCCCGAGATGGTCGCATCCCCGGCAACGGACCGGCTGCGGCGCGTGGGTGAGGCGCGCATGCGGCTGGACGTGGAATCCCTGGAGGCGCTGGAGGGGTTGCTCGCCACGCATCGCAGGACCGAGGACACGCTGGGCTCGCGGGTCATGAACGGGGTCGTACTCGCGCAGTTCAAGGCCGTGGCCGGTCTGTACGACCAGGCTCGGGGGCCGCTCGCCGACCGGCTGGTGAAGTTGTTGGCGGAGTACGCGCAGTTCCTCGCCTGGATGGCGCAGGACCAGGATAACGCCCCTGCCGCGCTGGGCTGGTTCGACCGGTCCTACGACTGGGCGTTGGAGGCGGGCCACGGTGACATGGCGGCCACCACGATGAGCATGAAGGCTCACCTGGCGTGGTCGAACGGGAACGGGCGCAGGTGCGTTCGGCTCGGGGAGGCCGCGGCATCCACCACCGGCGCCAGCGAGGCGACCCGGGCCATGGCGATCCAGATGACCGGACGAGGGTACGCTCTCGAAGGCGTTGCCCCAGGCGCGTACCGCGCGTTGGACGAAGCGCAGCAGCTCATCACGGACGCGCGCGACGCCCCGCCCTGGCTGTACTTCTACGGCGAGTCCTGGTTCTCGGCGCAACGAGGGATGGCGGAGGTCCACCTGAAGAACTGGGCAAGCGCCATTGACCACTTGGTGACAGGACTCGTCGGCTTCGACCCGGCCTACCGGCGGGACCGCGCATGGTACGGAGCGTGCCTCGCGCACGCCTACGCGGGCGCAGGAGAAGCCGAAGCGGCATTGGACACCGCACTGGCCGCCGTCACCGACGCCTCGGAGATCGGTCGCCCGCACGCGTGGGGCGAGCTGCACACCGTGGCCGCGCTGCTGCTGCGGCGCGGAGCTCACGAGGGGCGCGCGCTCGTGGACGCCCTCGCGGAGCTGGACTGAGCGGAACACCCCCGGGGCGCGTGCTCAACCCGCGTGCAGCATCAGCCCGATCCCCACCACCCCAAGCCCGCCGCCGCGATCCTCGGCCCCCCGAACCGTTCCTTTTCACACCCGTTGAGTGGACCGAGTTCCTGAGCGGTGCCAAGCTGGGTGAGTTCGACCTCTCGGCCTAGGAGACACCTTGCAGGAGTGCCCGCGCTGCGGCGGCGACGCGGCACCCGACCCGGAGCATGAACGGGTTCTCCGGTGCCTGTCGTGCTGGCATACGTGGGCGCTTCCGAAGGTCTTCCGTTGTACGGGCTCACTGCCCCGCCTCATGCCCGCGCTGCGCACGCTGGATGAGTTCCGGGATCTGAACCGCTGAGCCCCGAATCCCCCATCATCTTCCGTACGTACTCGGGCAGCGCATCGCGTGCGGCCTGGGCCTTGAGGGTCCAGTCCATCCGCCAGGGCGGGCCCATGAAGCCGTTGGTCACCGGCCGGGCTCCGTGCGGGCCGCCACGTGCCGGATGTTGGAGGCTTCTTCCAGGAGCGCCCTGGCTTCGGCGGAATCCGTGCACTCGTAGGCAGCGCGGTGTTCGAGGCCGGTGACGTGGGCATCGAGCTGCGGGTCGCGGGCGATCGCGTACTCGCCCCACCAGCGGGCCATGAAGGCGGGCACGGTGCTGATGTCGTATGCGTCGGCGACGTACCGCTTCCAGTGCGCATCGAAATCAGGCAGGAGCTGGGGCGCGTGCTGGGCAATGGCTTCGCGGAGGGCTTTCGGGGTTCTCTCCGGCATGGGCGGGATGCCCGGCTCACCCATGGCAGCAGTGGTCATCGTGCCCCTCCTCCGTCCGGCCTGTGCTTCCTGGTACGGGGTACCGCCCCGCCGGGCCCTCTCGCCCCTACAGCTCGTACACGACGGTCACAGGCGCATGGTCCGACCACCGCTGGTCGTGGCTGGCCGCCCGCTCCACCATCGCCTTCACCGCGCGCTCCGCGAGACCCGGCGTCGCCACCTGGTAGTCGATGCGCCAGCCCGAGTCGTTGTCGAAGGCGCGGCCCCGGTAGGACCACCACGAGTACGGGCCCGTGACATCCGGGTGCAGGGCGCGCACCACGTCCACGTAGCCCGCTTCGTCGAAGACCCGGGACAGCCAGGCGCGCTCCTCCGGCAGGAAGCCCGCGCTCTTGCGGTTGGCCTTCCAGTTCTTCAGGTCGGCCTCGGTGTGCGCGATGTTCCAGTCGCCGCACACGAGCACCTCCCGGCCCTCCTCGGCGGCCCGGGCGCGCAGGGCGACGAGATAGGGCAGGAACTCGTCCATGAAGCGCTCCTTCTCGTCCTGCCGCTCGGTGCCGACCTCGCCCGAGGGCAGGTACAGGCTCGCGACCGTCAGGCCCGGCAGGTCGGCCTCCAGGTAGCGGCCGCTGCCGTCGAACTCGGCGGAGCCGAAGCCGGTCCGCACCGCGTCCGGCTCGCGCCGCGTGTACAGCGACACCCCCGCCCGGCCCTTGGCCGCCGCCGGGGCGTGCGTCACGTACCAGCCCTCCGGCTCACGCACCTCGTCCGGCAGCTGGTGCGGCTCCGCGCGCACCTCCTGCAGACAGACGACGTCGGCCTCCGTGCTCGCCAGCCACTCCACGAAGCCCTTCTTCGCGGCGGCGCGCAGGCCGTTCACGTTCACAGTCGTCACGGTGTACACAAGTCGCTCCCGGTGGGCGGGGACAATCGGGGACAACGGAGCCTACGCGACCCCTGTGACATCCCGGGATGTCGATCATTCCCGCGCTCCCTGGCCGGCCCGGCCGGGCCTTTCGTACCCTGCCGGGATGGAGATCGTCGCAGCCCGCTTCGACCACCCCGACGCCGTCAAGCTCCACGACCGGGTACAGGCCGAGTACGCCGAGCGGTACCGCAGTGAGGGAAGCGAGGGCGACGCCGCCGCCGTACGCCCGGAGGAGTTCGTACCGCCGCGCGGTCTGTACCTCCTCGCGTACGACGCCGGGGGCACCCCGGTGGCCGGCGGCGGCTGGCGTTCGCGCCACGCCGACGAGGAGGGGTTCGCGGACGGCGACGCCGAGCTGAAGCGGATGTACGTGGTCCCCGAGGCCCGGGGGCTCGGCCTGGCCCGCCGCATCCTCGCCGAACTGGAGGCGGACGCCCGCGCGGCGGGCCGCACCCGCATGGTCCTGGAGACGGGCACGATGCAGCCCGAGGCCGTCGCCCTCTACACCTCCAGCGGCTACGAACCGGCACCCGTGAAGTTCGGCCACTACCGCTTCCACGAGATGAGCCGCTGCTTCGTGAAACGGCTCGGGGACTGAGCGGGGCGCCGCGACCGCCTCACCGCGTCCGCGCGATCGCCTCGTCGATGCCCTTGCGGATGTCCGAGGCCGGGTAGCGGGCCACGACCGCGCCGAAGGCGGCGAGGGCCCGGTCGGCGGGGCCTGGATCCTCCTCGCCGACCTCGGCGGCCAGGACCGTGCAGCCGGGCGGGACCTCGGCCGCCAGCAGGTCGAGCGCCGCGTTCGTGGCGGTCGCCTCGCGGACGTCGTGCAGACCGCCCACCAGCCCGCCCGCACCGAAGCCGATCATGACGCCGAGGGGGCCGCCGAGGATGCCGAGCAGCGCGCCGAGGAGCCCGCCGACGGCGAACGCCGGGGCCGTGGAAGTGTTGTCGGCGGCATCGGGAAAGTCGAGCCGGCCCTCCGGGTCCCGGGAGATCACCGCGCCCTCGCGCAACTTGAGCGAGCCGGACGCGTGCGCCTCCCGCAGCGCGTCGAGCGCCTTGTGCCCGGCGCGCGGGCTGTCGACGGTCATGAACAGTACGTAGTCGCGCATGGCGGCACCTTTCCCGTAAGACGGGGGCGGAAGGGGGCCCTGCCTCCCACTCTTCGGCCTATGGGCTACGCCCGCACGTCAGGGACCCTCGGTGGGCGGACCGGCAGACGCGTACGGCGGGAGGGGCCGGGGCGGGTAGGGCCCGAGAAGGGGCTGGGGGCACCCCCGGACGGAGTCTGGGGGAGTGTGAATTGCGGCGGCATTCTGGGCGCCCTTGACGTCCAAGGGCACGCCGCCGTAATTCATACAGCCCCTTCGGGCCCGGACCGCCCCGGCCCCGACCCACCCCGCACATCAGGCGCACCCGGCACCCCCGGCGCACCCGGCGCACCCGGAATCGCACCGCGCACCACCGACCGCGTCAGATCCAGCACCGCCTCCGCACCCCCGTCCGCCGGGTTCGCGAAGGACAGCCGTGCCCCCAGCACCCGCGCCTGCCCGACCGCGATGGTCAGCCCCAGCCCCAGCCCGCAGCCGGAGCCCGTGCGGAAGCGCTGCGGTCCGCCGGCCAGGAGCTGCTGGGGGAAGCCGGGCCCGGCGTCGCGGACGCGGACGGTGCCCGCGTCGATCTCGACCACGACGGGCGCGCTGCCGTGCCGGTACGCGTTGGTGACGAGGTTGGCCAGGATCCGTTCGACGCGCCGGGCGTCGGTCTCGACCAGGCAGTCGCGCAGCACCCGCACCTCGGGGGCGTCCTTGGGGTCGCGCACGCTCCCCGGATCCCCGCTGTCGCGCCCCTCAAGGGTCACCGAGGCGACCGCCCGCCGGGTCAGCTCGCCCAGCGGCCGTACGTCCGTGTCCGCCTGTTCGGTGGTGCCGTCGAGGCGGGCCACCTCCAGGACGTCCTCCATGAGCGCGTGCAGCCGCCGGGCCCGCTCGCGTACGAGCTCGGCGGGGCGGCCGGGCGGCAGCAGCCCGGCGGCGGCGACGAGTCCGGCGACGGGGGTGCGCAGTTCGTGCGCGATGTTGGAGGTGACCTCGCGTTCGGCCCGCAGCCGGGCGGCGAGCGCGTCGGCCATGGTGTTGACGGCGACGGTCAGCCGGGCGATCTCGTCCTTGCCGCCGCGCGGCCGCAGCCGGGCGGACAGGTCGCCGTCGGCGATGCGCTCGGCGGTGCGGGCGGAGGCGTTGAGCCGGCGCCCGGCGACGGTCGCGAGGGCGACGCCGACCAGGCAGGCGAAGGCGGTGCCGAGGCCGCCGGCGAGCCAGAGGATCTCGTCGAGACGGCGCAGGTTCTCGGTCTGCCGGACGTAGGAGTGGCGGACGACAACGATGTCCCGGCCGAGCCTGCTGCCCGCCCACAGCACGGGTTCGGGGCCGCTGCGGTCGAGATACGTGGCGCGCTTGCCGCGCTCGATCGCGTCCCGCAGCGGCCCGGGTATGGACTCGGGGTTGATGAGGGTGCGCGGCCGGACCAGGCCGGCAGCCCGGTCCTCGACGGCCGTGGTCAGCCGGGACTCCAGGGACTCGCGGGCGGTCTCCAGCTGGGTCGTGGCGGTGCGGTGGTGCACCACCAGGCCCATGATGACGGCGACCACGGCGGCGGTGGCGGTGATGGCCACGCCGATCTTCGTACGCAGTCCCATGGCTGACGGCTCCTCGGCGGCTAACGCTTGGGGACGTACAGAGGCAGGTCGCGCAGCGGGGCACGCTGTGCTTCCGGCAGCCCCTCGGCGTCGACGGTGGCGCGGCTGTAGTAGGCGGCCTTCTCCAGCCGGACGAGCCCGCTGAGCGTGACCCTGACGGGGAGGGGCGTGGCCGTGCAGGCGGACGCGCACCAGCTGCCGCCGAGCCTGCCGGTGCCCTCGGCGACGGGTCCGCCCCAGGACGCCCAGCGCAGTGCGGTGAGGGCGACGGTCTCGGTGGGCGCGAAGGCCTCGGGGTGGTTCAGGGGGGTCCGGCCCGCGCCCTCGGAGACGTAGGCGGGGCCGGAGCCGGCGGAGGGGCTCTGCGCGGGCCCGCTCACCTTGAGCCCGCCGGGGTCGGAGCACGCGCAGAGCGCGGCCAGCCCGAGCAGTCCGGCCACGAGGGCGGCCGCGCCGCGGGCGGCGGTGAGCGGGCGCAGGCTTCGCACGGGTTTCCTCGGGCCGGGGACGGGGGGCGGTGGCCCGCCGCCCGGTGCGGTGTCCCCCAGCAGCTCGGGACGCCCGGATGGGGCCATTCGTGCCAAATGTAACCGGAGTGGCTGGATTGCCGCCCGCGCCCTTGTCCATCGACGGTCGTCGGCTCGTAGGATCACCGGCCTGAAGTGGTCCGGTCCCGCAGCCGCAGCGCCCCGGAGGTCACTCATGCGCATCGCCCGTCGTACGCTCCTCGGCGCCCTCGCCGGAACCGCCGCGCTCGGCGCGATGGGGTCGCCGCCCGCCGGGGCCGATCCCGGCCCCACTCCGGTCGGCCCCACGCCCGCCCCCGGCGGCGGCCCGACCCCGGTGGGCCCCGCCCCCGGCCCGGGCTCCGCCGCCGTGCCCCCGGCGGCCCCGCCGCACGGCGCCGCGGGCGCGGCGGCCCGGCTGCTGCCCCGGCACAGCGGACAGCTCGCCTTCCGCACCGTGGCGCGCCGGGACGGCCGGGACGCCTTCCGCGTCAGCGGGGGCGACGGCGCGCTCCTCGTCGAGGGCACCACCCCGGCCGTGCAGCTCACGGGCCTCCACTGGTATCTCCGCCATGTCGCCCACGCCCACTTCTCCTGGGCCGGGGCGCAGACCGCCCTGCCCGACCGCCTCCCCGGCGTCCGTACCCCGCTCGCCAGGACCGCGAACGTCCCCCACCGCTTCGCCCTGAACGACACCAACGACGGCTACACCGGCCCCTACAGAGGGTGGGACTACTGGGAACACGAAATCGATGTACTGGCCCTGCACGGCTACAACGAAGTCCTGGTCTACACCGGGGCCGACACCGTCTACCACCGCACCTTCGCCGAACTCGGCTACAGCGAGGACGAGCTGAACCGCTGGATCCCCGGCCCCGCCCACCAGCCCTGGTGGCTCGTGGCGAACCTGTCCTCCGTCGGCGGCCCGGTCTGGCGCGAACTCCTCGCCCGCCGCGCGGACCTGGCCCGCAGGATCGTGGCCCGGCTGCGCGAGCTGGGCATGACGCCCGTACTGCCCGGCTACTTCGGCACGGTGCCGCCGGGCTTCGCCGAGCGCCACCGCGGCGCCCGTACCGTCCCGCAGGGCGACTGGGGCGGCTTCCGCCGGCCCGACTGGCTCGACCCGCGCACCGACGCCTTCGCCCGCGTCGCGGAGACCTTCTACCGCGTGCAGGAGGAGCTGTACGGGCCGAGCACGATGTACAAGATGGACCTGCTGCACGAGGGCGGCACCCCCGGCGACGTGCCCGTCGGCGAGGCCGCCCGCGCCGTGGAGCGGGCCCTGCGCACCGCCCGCCCCGACGCCGTCTGGGCCGTCCTCGGCTGGCAGAACAACCCGCGCCGCGAGCTGCTGGCCGCCGTCGACCGCTCCCGGATGCTGGTCCTGGACGGGCTCAGCGACCGCTACGCGAAGATCACCGACCGCGAGGCCGACTTCAATGGCACCCCCTACGCCTTCGGCACCATCTTCAACTTCGGCGGCCACACCGCGATCGGCGCCAACACCCGCGACTGGGCGGAGCTCTACCACCGCTGGCGCACCAAGCCGCGCAGCGCCCTGCGCGGCATCGCCCTGATGCCGGAGGCCGCCGACAACAACCCCGCCGCCATGGCCCTGTTCAGCGACCTGCCCTGGACCGACGGCCCCCCGCAGCTGCGCACCTGGTTCGCGCAGTGGCCGCTGCAGCGCTACGGCACCGACGACGCGCACGCGGCGGCCGCCTGGGACGTACTGCGCCGCACCGCCTACGGCACCAGCCGCTCCGACGGCTGGAGCGAGCCCGCCGACAGCCTCTTCGGCGCCCGCCCCGACCTGGCCACCACCCGCGCCGCCGCCTGGTCGCCGCTGCGAGTGCGCTACGACACCCAGGAGTTCGAGAAGGCCCTGACCGAACTCCTCGCCGCCGCCCCCGCGCTGCACGGCCGCCCCGCCTACCGCTACGACCTCCTCGACGTCACCCGGCAGGCCGTCGCCAACCGCGCCCGGCTGCTGCTCCCCCGCATCAAGGCCGCCCACGACGCCCGCGACCGGCCCCGCTTCCGCGCCCTGACCCGCCAGTGGTTCGCCTGGACCGACCTGCTGGAAGCGGCCGTCGCCACCGACGAACGCCATCTGCTCGGCCGCTGGATCGCCGACGCCCGCGCCTGGGGCACCACCGACGCCGAACGCGCCCGCCTCGCCCAGGACGCCCTCTCCCTGCTGACCGTGTGGGGCCCCAAGCCCTCGGCGGACGGCGGCAGACTGCACGACTACGCCAACCGCGAGTGGTCCGGTCTCGTCGGCGGCCTGTACCGGCTGCGCTGGCAGACCTACTTCTCGGCCCTGGAGACCTCCCTGGCAACGGGCCGCAGGCCCAAGGCGATCGACTGGTACGCCCTGGAGGACCGCTGGCTGCACACCCTGCCGTCCCTCGCCATCCGCCCCAAGGGCGACATCGTCGCCATCGCCCGCACGGTCGCGGGAAAACTCAGGCAGCGCACATGACGCCCGTCACAGACGGTGCGTCCTGACGCTCCGTCAACCACCCAAGTGCGCTGAGATCGCGCCGACTTGGGGACCGTAACGCGAAAACCCCGCCGGTCTCCCGGCGGGGTTTTCGTTGCCCGGCTTATTTCACTCCTGCGGTACGTTGCACTCCCAGAAGCTGCACCAGAACCCTTGCGACCACTGCCCGCTGATCTCTTCAGAGCCGTCCGGGTGGACATATCGGTAGTGGGCCGTCATCGTGTACGACTTGGATCCCACGATGTCCTTGGGATAGTTGTAGAGGATTCCCCTGGCAGGATCGACGTCGGGGGAGAGCTTGCCGAGCGACGCGTCGAATTCTCCCTTCTGGTAAGCGTCCCCGGATCGCTCGACCACGATCTTCGCCCCCTCCGGAAGTCCCTGCCCGTTGCCCCAGCCGAAGGTGAAGTAGGTCCACGTTGCGTGAAATTCGAACTGCACGTCCGGCTTGGCGGGCAGGACCGACCGGTCTACGTAGGTGAACTGGTCTCCGGAGAAGATGTGGTTCGCCATTGGCTTCCCCGGTACCTGGAGGAACCCATGCACCTCGTCCTTCCCGGTGTTCGCCCCGACCTCCGGCCAGCGCTCCGTGTTCCGCTGCACAGAACCCGTCTCGCGGTCTTCCAGTTTGTCGTTGATGCACACCTGGTTGCTGTAGGCGCCGGAGAAGAACTGGAAGCAGTCCTCGACGCCCGGGATGGGACGGATCGCGTCGACGCGCTTGACACCCGACTTGGCGAACAAGCCCTTCAGTGTTGCCCAGTTGTCCTCGATACTGCGGGGCTCGTTGATGATCTTCCGGTCTGCCCCGAGGCGCGCGTACGTGTCTCCGGAGAACAGGTACAGCTCGCCCGGCCGCCCAGGCACCTTCATGCCGGCGGTGATCCTGCTGTCCCGTGACGTGGCGAACAGGGGGACAAGGCCCTCCCAGTGTTCGGTCGTCTTCTTGACCTCTCCGGGCGACAACTTCAGGTCGCCTCCGCCGGACGAGGCGGAAACGCCCAGAATATTGGCTCCGGAGAACAGGTAGTAGTTGTCCGGGTACTGCTGGTTGGGAACGACGCCGTCGATCTGCTTGGACGAGCCGGGTGCGGAGAGCAGCTTGCTGATCGCGTCGTTGCTGGTCTGCGGAGTCATGCTCCGTGCGGGAGCTTCGGCCTTCCAGGTCTGGCGCGCCGGGTTGCCGTCCTGCTCGGACCAGGTGGTGACGTATCCGTCCGGGCTCGCAGAGTCCAGGTACAGGCCGGTGGCAAGGTTTTTGATGCGTCCCTTGCCGTCGGGCTCCCAGCGCTGTTCGGGTGCGTTGCGGTGGGTGCAGGGGCTCACGGTGACCGGGTCACCGGCCTGCTTGCCCCCGGCCATGCACAGCCCGCCTTCGAGAGTGGTGATGCGGCCAGTGGTGCGGAAGAAGAACTCCTGCCGGGCGGGATCGTTGGCGTCCTTCGCGTGGGTCACCTTCTCGTTCTCGATGTCGAAGTGCAGATACGTCTTCGCACCGTCGGACGTGTTGGAGAGACGGAAGGGGCGTCCGAGCGGAAGGAATCCGGGGTCGGTGAGGCCGAAGTTCTCCAGGACGTCTTCGACTTCCTTCGCCGTGACACCGGCGGGAGGATTCTTCTTCAGATTCTCAAGAACCTCGGCCTTCATCTTCTGCGAGCTCTCGTAGCAGGGGTTGCTTCCGTCCGGCATACTGCGCCCGCACCAGATTCCGAGCTGGATGCTGTCGACGCGGTCGATGTAGGCCTGATTGAAGTCCTTGCCCTGCTTCTCGTTCCAGGCTGCGTTCATTCCGTCGGCGATCGACCTGGCCGCTGCCTGGCGCACGATGTCGGGTGTCTTGTCGGCGAGTGCGTCCACCGCGGCATCGGCGTCCTTGGACGCGTCGGTACGCGCCCAGTCACTGGTCCTGGAAGCGATGTGGGCGCCCCCGTCGCCGGCTGCCGTGGCGGCGTGGGCAGTCGCCTTGACCGAAGCCCGCTGGAGTTCGACGGCCTGGAGGAAACCGATCGCCATGGCGACGACCTGGTTCCCCCCTTCCTTGGACAGCCAGCCCTTTTCCGGGTCCTGAAGGTAGTTCATCAGGGAGTCGTGCCACTCTTTGTCCCGCTTCGCTACAGCGTTTGCGACCTCCTCGTAGCGGTGGAAGTCATCAGCGGTGAGCTGCGCGATGAGGTGGTAGGCCATGGCCACGGCGAACGCCGGGCCGCCGATTCCTTCCACACCCGCCATCTCCAGGAGACCGGCGAGCGAGGCGGCGGCATCGACGCCGAGTCCCGCGAAGTCCTTGTGCTCGATATCGGTCGCCAGGTTCAGAAGGTCGCCCACCCCGGGGACGATCGCCGCGACGGCAGCGGCCTTGTCCAGATCGGTGGAGTCGTGGGCGAACGCACCGTAGATGCCGGAGAGGTACAGGACTGCTCCACCGGCGCTCTTCACCCGCTCCCACGCGAGGTCTCCGGCCGGGTTCGCAAGTTTCCCTCGCGTCTCCTCATAGGGCACGTAGAAGGTGGCAGGGTCCTTCAGCGATGCCTCAATGTCCTTGGACAGCTTGATCTCGGAAACCTTGCCGGTGCCGGCGAGCTTCTTCTCCACCAACGCTTCGGCCTCGGCCCGTGCCTGACGGCGGATCCGCTCCCAGTCCACGGTCTCCAGACACGACGCGTGCCCCGACTTGGCGCACAGCTCCTTGGCGCGCTCCCGCGCCTGCCCCCGCCACTTCTCCCCCTCCTTGACCGCCTCCGCACGCGCACGCTCCCGGTCCGCGGCAGAGTCGGCCGAGGGCAGCTGCACCTTCGCGTCCGGGTGTTCCTTCAAGAACTGCTCGACCTCGTTGATCCGCTTCTTCGTCTCCTCCGTCACCTCCTCCGGTTGTCCGCCCAGGTCACAGGCCATGAAGCTCGTGCCCCGCGAGCAGGGCTGCAGCCTGACGCCCTCCGTCTCAAGAATCTTCTTGAGACGGACCGGCTTGTTCAGGTCGTCCTCCGTGAAGGCCAGGCCCTCCGGGAGCTTGACGACCTGCTGATCCGTCACTGCTGTGGGCTTTCCTTCGGCGTTCCGGAGCACCAGGTTCCAACGCAGGGCGAACTCGACGGGAAGTTTGTAGTGTTCCCGTACCGGAACGCCACGACTGTTCGCCAGGCTGGTCTCCGAGATGGGGAAGGTGGAATAGCGGGCCAACTGCACCTCCGCCAGCCTCTTCACCACATGGTCCGGCAGACCGCTCCTGGACAACGCGTCCTTGACAGCCTTTTCCGACCGCTCGAAGTGACTCAGCCCGAGCGCGGGCTCGCCGTCCTTGGGATGGCCGATGTACTTTACGCTGCCCCCACCCAGCGTCGATATCTCTTCGGCGCTGGTTTTCGACTCATTCTTCCATCTGTTTCCCTCGGGATCCTTGTATTCCACGGGCACGGGGATCGTGCCGTGCTCCCTGGCAGCATCGGCGCCCTGCAGGCCGTGAGCGACATGGACCAGCTCGTGCCCCAGGATCAGAGACTCGTCCATGGCGACGAGCCTGCCGTCCGGCTGGTGGCTGATGAGCACGACAGGGTCGTCCTGCACCATGACCATGCCCTCACTGCCAATTCCGTTGGAATGGCGCTCAGGATCGAAGGTCCGCACATAGGGAGATTCCGGGGACGAGAGCTCACGAAACTTCTCCTGCTCCGCAGGGGAAAGCCCTTCGTAAACATCCAGGACGTCACGCGTCCATTCCTTCGGATCCTGGGGGAATCCTCGGTGGATGATGGTGTTGATGTCCGCGTGTCCCGTTGCCGGCGACCTCTCCCCCATC
This sequence comes from Streptomyces gamaensis, assembly GCF_042656465.1. Classification (NCBI taxonomy): domain Bacteria; kingdom Bacillati; phylum Actinomycetota; class Actinomycetes; order Kitasatosporales; family Streptomycetaceae; genus Streptomyces; species Streptomyces gamaensis. Next base: position 82,764 of record NZ_JBHSPB010000010.1, on the reverse strand, counting down.
ACCACGTCCAGCGGGCTCATACCGCTGATGCCCTCCAGAAGGACTTTCCCTTCCGAGTCGCCGGCGAGTTTCCCGAGGTTGCCCTCGATCCGCTTGACGAACGCCTCCGCCTTCTCCCGTCCGTTGACTTCGTGGTCGTAAGGAATCATCTGCCCTGTGCTGTACCTGTCCAGAGCGACGACGATGCTTGAGACCACCTTCGAGTCGGGTATGGGAATGCGCACTGCTCTGAGTGTCTTCCCTCCCAGCCCCTTGACCTCGATGACCTCGTGGCCCGCGATCGTCTCGGCCACGGCTTGAGGGCTGCGGGCGAGCGCCCCCGGCCAGCCCGCGACGACAGACCGGGCTGCCGGCTGCGGTGCAGCCAGTGCCGCGGGGGCGGCCATGCCCACTACCGTGGCTGTTGCGAGCACGCCGGCCAGCGCAACTCGCCTCGACCTCTTGAATATTGGTCGCATCTATCTCTTTCGAACTGCCACCTGGCCCGGTGGACGCCGTCCCCCGACGGCATCCACCGGGCGGCGGTGATCATGTGGGGTGCAAGGCCGAGTCGAGAGCGGGTGAGCCGCCATGGGCCCGGGCACCGCCTCGGCGCGGGGGCGTGAACGCGCGGGCGCCGGTCGCATCGACCAGCGCCCGCACCGCACCCACCGCCCGTCATCACCAGGCCAAGCGTTGCTAAAGGCAATCTAAACACGGGCGACTTGATGCCGCATAAATTCCATCGGCAACCGGGGAGGGACGTGTCAACCTCTGCTGCACTCAAGACACTTGGGCCGGCTCAGCGGTTGTGGCTGCGACGGTTGACCGGCAATCTCTCGCCAGCCATTCCAACTGCCGTACGGATGTTGACGGTTTTGAGCACTGGGCCGCCGACGGCATCCGTGCTCGAAGTCCACGGACGGTCCAGTACTGTCCGCGTGTTGCCGAAGCCCGGGCCACTCGTGGACGGTAACGAGATCGGCCTGAGCGGTTGTTGCCGTTTCCCTGAGGAGGACGGGGTGGCCTGACGAAGCGTCCGCCGGGTGCGGCCTCGGCCCGCTGCGGCGGATGAGGCCGGCACCGCCAGGCCCGTCCGGCCACAGCCGCACATCGGTGAAGGCGGCCAGCCGGGCATCCAAGGCATCACCCTCTCCGGAGCCCTCCTCGCCGACGTCTCCCTCGCCTGCCCTGCCATGCCGGCCCGCTTCGCGCACGCGACCACGGGCCTGGACGACGACTCCGTACGCGCCATGGACGACCAGCTCGCCGAGCTCATCGCCCAGCGCGAACCGTTCGTTCTCAAACTCAAGCAAGCGGCCGATGCACGCGGCACCATCGGCTCCGGTGCCCCGCCGCCTTCCCACCGGTCTGCCGGAAAGCGACCCTCACCCTCAACGGACGCGCCGCCCAGACTGTCCTCGTCGCGGCGATCTCGGCCACGACAGCCTCGTCATGACGACCGCACCCGCCAACACCCCCAGAGCCACCGAGTTCGCACACCGCCTCGGACAAGCCCCGGAAACGCGAAGATCCCGCCCGATCAACAGATCGGACGGGATCCCGTCAACTCTCCCTGAGCGAACTCAAGAACAGCCGCGTTGTGGACCTGAGGGGATTTGAACCCCTGACCCCCTCGATGCGAACGAGGTGCGCTACCGGACTGCGCCACAGGCCCTTGCAACGAGTGAAACTCTAGCACTTCCTTCCGGGTGCTCAAAAATCCGCTCGCGCTGGTCAGCGGCCGCGGACGCCGTCGGCGGTCACTCGTTGGCCGCGCGCGGGCGGCCGTCCTCCGCGTACTGGTCGAAGAGCGGGGTGCGGCCGCGCTCGCGGGGGCGGCGGCGTCGGCCGGCCGCACGCCGCTCCTGCTCGGGGCGGCCCTGCTCCGGGGCGGGCTCGGCGCTGCTGGAGCGGGCCGAGCTCCAGGTGGTGTCGGGGCCGACGGGGTCGGCGCCGTCGCCGCCGCGCGGGGCGACCGGGGCGGTGACATAGGTCGGCAGCGGCACGGGCACGGGCTCCCAGCTCTCGCCGCCGCGCGAGCGCTGCGCGTCGACCCACTCGGCGTGGTCGGTGAGCTCGACGAGGGCGCGGCGCCCCGCGGCCGGGTCCGGGGCGGCGGGCGCGGGGTGGGGGGCGGTATCGGCCGCCGCCGCGTCCCGGTCCGCCGGGCGGGCGCGTCCGGCGCGCCCCTCGCGCAGCCGCTGCGCGGCCAGTTCGGCACGGCGCTGGTCCATGGTGAAGGCGAACCGCCGCCGCTCCTGGCTGCGCAGGTACACGATGTACGCGCTGAGCAGGACCGCCGGGGCCGCGGGCGCCCACAGGAAGCCCAGCCCGAAGACCCCCGCGATCACCGCGCCGAGGGTGAAGGCGAGGAAGAGCATCACGGTGGTGCGCCGCCGTCGCGCGAGCACCTTGGAGCGCCGGGCGCGCTCGGCGGACGAGAGCGCCGGGGGCGCGTGCGGGGCGGGCGGGGCGGCGGAGGGCGCGCCGGAGGGCCGGACGGCGACCGGTTCGGTCGGCGCGTCCGGCTCGGGGCCACGGGCGCCGGGCCCGGCCGGCCCGTCGGCGGGTGGCGCGTCGTCGGCGACGCGCCCTTCGAGGTCCTTGGCGTAACGGCGCTCCATGCCCGCCCGTCCGGACAGCAGCCGGATGGCGGTGCTGAAGCGTTCCGTCGGACGGGCTTCGTTGAGCTCGTCCTGCCTACGGAGCCACATCGGCACCAAGTAGGCGGCCCAGGCCCCGACGATGACTGCGTAGATGAGGCCGCTGCTGCTCACACTGCACACGGTAGAGGGGCGCACGCGAGGGATTCCGCCAATTGGCCCGGTGTGTCGCACAATCCGGCTGATAACTCGAACTTTTTTTGTGATTGTCGAGATCGAGAGCGCTCGAATGGCGTCATCGAGGGACGTTTTTCGAACGCCTATTTCATTTGTGAGGGGCGCCGGGACACTGCCGGTGCCAGCGCTCCAGCAGCCCCTCCCCGAGCTCCTCGACGGTCAGCGCGTACACGAGGTGATCGCGCCACGCGCCGTCGATGTGCAGATAGCGCGGGCGCAGTCCCTCCTCGCGGAAGCCGAGCTTCTCCACGACCCGGCGGCTGGGCGCGTTCTCCGGGCGGATGCACACCTCGACCCGGTGCAGCCCGAGCGCGCGGAAGCAGTGGTCGACGGAGAGGGCCACGGCGGTGGGCATCACGCCCCGGCCCGCGACGGCCGCGTCCACCCAGTAGCCGATGTGGGCCGAGCACATCGACCCCCAGGTGATCCCGGCCACGGTCAGCTGCCCGGCGAGCCGCCCCCGGTAGTCGATGACGAAGGGCAGCATGCGGCCCGCGTGCGCCTCGGCGCGCAGATGGCGGACCATCTGCCGGTAGGTGGGGCGCCGCGCGGGCGGCACCCCGGGCGGGGGCGGCGGGATGGTGGCCTCCCAGGGCCGCAGCCAGTCGCGGTTGCGCGCGTTGACCTCGCGCCAGGCGCCCTGGTCGCGCAGCCTGATCGGCCGCAGGACGACGTCGCCGTCCCGCAGCCGGACCGGCCGGCCGCTCAACGCGGGGTCCGGGGGCTGTCCTGGGCGGGGGCCGGATGGTCGCCGCCGCGCAGCTGGTCCACGGCGTGCACGAGCAGCCGGCCCAGGACCGCCAGGCCGTCACGGACCCCGCCGGTGGAGCCGGGCAGGTTCACGACCAGGGTGCGTCCGGCCACCCCCGCCAGCCCCCGGGAGAGGGCGGCGGTGGGCACCTTGGCCATGCCCTCGGCGCGGATCGCCTCGGCGATGCCGGGGACCTCGTGGTCCAGGACGCGGCGGGTGGCCTCCGGGGTGCGGTCGGTGGGCGTCAGCCCCGTGCCGCCGGTGGTCAGCACCACGTCGTACGCGGCCGCGACCGCCTCCCGCAGCGCCTGCTCGACGGGGTCGCCGTCGGGGACGACCCGGGGGCCGTCCACGGCGAAACCGAGCTCTTCAAGGCCCGCGGCCAGCAGGGGGCCGCCCCGGTCCGGGTAGACGCCCGCGGCGGCCCTGGTGGAGGCGGTGACGACGAGCGCGCGGTACGGGCGCGCGGCCCCGGAGCTCACACGCCCTCGCTCTCGGGGCGCTGCCAGTGGCCGGACTTGCCGCCGGTCTTCTCCTCCACCCGCACATCCGTGATCACAGCACCCTTGTCGACCGCCTTGACCATGTCGACGACGGTCAGCGCGGCGACGCTCACGGCGGTCAGCGCCTCCATCTCCACGCCCGTGCGGTCGGTGGTACGCACCGTCGCGGTGATCTCCACGGCGTCGTCGGCGACCTCCAGATCCACCTTCACCCCGGTGACGGCCAGCGGGTGGCACAGCGGGATCAGTTCGGGGGTGCGCTTGGCGCCCATGATGCCCGCGATCCGGGCGGTGGCCAGGGCGTCGCCCTTGGGCACGCCCTCGCCGCGCAGCAGCTCCACCACGCGGGGCGCGACGAGGACCCGGCCGCGGGCGCGGGCGGTGCGCGCGGTGACGTCCTTGGCGGAGACGTCGACCATGCGGGCCGCGCCCGCGTCGTCGAGGTGGGTGAGTCCGGGCTGCGTGCGGTGCTCCTCGGCGCTGCTCATCGTTCTCCTGGTCCGGTCCTGATGGTGGGCAGCACGGTACCGGGCGGCGCGCGGGGTACGGCGGCGCGGTCAGCCGAGACGGATCACGTCGACCTCGGCGCCGGCCGGGAGGGCGGTGGTCTCCTCGGGCACGACGACGAGGGCGTCGGCGTCGGCGAGGGCCTTGACGAGATGGGAGCCGGCGCCGCCGACGACGCCGACGGTGCCGTCCTCGTAGCGGGCGCGCAGGAACTGGCGGCGGCCCTTGGGCGAGGAGGCGACCGGAGCGTCGAGCACCGCCCGTACCGGGGCGCGGTCGAGGGGGTCGAGCCCCATCAGGGCGCGGATCGCGGGCCGTACGAACAGCTCGAAGGAGACGTACGCGCTGACCGGGTTGCCCGGCAGTGCCAGCAGCGGGACGCGGTCGAGGCCGAGGCGGCCGAAGCCCTGCGGCTTGCCGGGCTGCATGGCCAGGCGGCGGAAGTCGACGCTGCCCTCCTCGCCGGAGAACCCGGAGAGGACCTCCTTGACCACGTCGTAGGCGCCGACGCTGACGCCGCCGCTGGTGACGAGGAGGTCGGCGCGCACCAGCTGGTCCTCCAGGGTGGCGCGCAGGGTCGCGGGGTCGTCGTCGACGGCGCCGACGCGGTAGGCGAGGGCGCCCGCGTCGCGGGCGCAGGCGGTCAGTACGAAGCTGTTGGAGTCGTGGATCTGTCCGGGCGCCAACTCCTCGCCGGGCGGGACGAGTTCGCTGCCGGTCGACAGGACGACGACGCGCGGGCGGGGCCGTACGACCGCGGTGGCCCGGCCGATCGCCGCGAGCAGCCCGATCTGGGGCGGGCCCAGGACCGTACCGGCGGCCAGGGCCAGTGCCCCGGCGCCCACGTCGCTGCCGCGGGCCCGCACGTGCGCCCCGGCGGTGACGGGGCGGTGCACCCGCACCTCGCCGCCGCCGCCCTCGGGGGCCGCGGCGCGGGCGGTCATGGCGGTGGCGGGGCCCCGGCCGCTGCCGCCGTCGGTCCACTCGACGGGGACCACGGCCTGGGCGCCGGGCGGCAGGGGGGCGCCGGTCATGATGCGGGCGGCCTGCCCGGGGCCGACCTCGACGCGCTGCCCGCTGCCGGCGGCGATGTCGCCGACGACGGTCAGGACGGCGGGGAACTCCTCGCTCGCGCCCTCGACGTCCGCCGTGCGGACCGCGTAGCCGTCCATGGAACTGTTGTCGAAGGGCGGCAGCGCGGCGGGGACGGTGACGTCCTCGGTGAGCACACAGCCCTGGGCGTCCAGGAGGCCGATCTCGATGGGGTCGAGCGGGCGGAGCGCGTCCAGGACGTCGGCGAGGTGCTCCTCCACCGACCAGAGCCGGCCGGGGGCGGGGGGAGCGTCGGGCGTACTGCTCACAGGGGCTGCATCTCCTCGGTGACAAAGCGGCGGAGCCAGGCACGGAAGTCCGGTCCCAGATCCTCGCGTTCGCACGCCAGTCTGACAATGGCGCGCAGATAGTCACCGCGGTCACCGGTGTCGTAGCGGCGGCCCTTGAAGACCACGCCGTGCACCGGGCCGCCGAGGCCGGGCTCGGCGGCCAGCGCCTGCAGGGCGTCGGTGAGCTGGATCTCGCCGCCCCGGCCGGGCGGGGTCTCGCGCAGCACGTCGAAGACGGCCGGGTCGAGGACGTAGCGGCCGATGACGGCGTAGTTGCTGGGGGCGTCGGCGGGCTCGGGTTTCTCCACCAGGCCGGTCACCTGGACGACGTCGGGGGTCTCGGTGGGCTTGACCGCCGCGCAGCCGTACAGGCCGATCTGCTCGTGGTCGACCTCCATGAGCGCGATCACGCTGCCGCCGTGCCGGCGCTGGATGTCGACCATGCGGGGCAGCAGCGGGTCACGGGCGTCGATCAGGTCGTCGCCGAGGAGGACGGCGAAGGGCTCGTCGCCGACGTGCGGGGCCGCGCACAGCACGGCGTGGCCCAGGCCCCTGGGGTCGCCCTGGCGCACGTAGTGCATGGTCGCGAGGTCGCTGGACTCCTGGACGCGGGCGAGCCGGGAGTCGTCGCCCTTGCGGCGCAGGGCCTCCTCCAGCTCGTAGTTGCGATCGAAGTGGTCCTCCAGGGGACGCTTGTTGCGACCTGTGATCATGAGGACGTCCGAGAGGCCGGCGGTCACGGCCTCCTCCACCACGTACTGGATCGCCGGCTTGTCGACAACCGGCAGCATCTCCTTGGGGGTGGCCTTGGTGGCCGGGAGGAAGCGGGTGCCGAGACCGGCGGCGGGGATGACAGCCTTGCTGATCCGACGCGTATGAGTCATGGGCCGAACACTATCCGTTGCTATTGGGCGGAAGACGAGGCTCCACCGAGTATGACCCGAGACAGGGAGTATGTACGACCGTGATCAAGTCCGAGGGCGGGAAAGCGGAGTTGCGGCGCGCGCTGCTGGCCGCACGGGCCGCGATGAGCGGCCGGGAACGGACGGCGGCGGGTGCCGCGCTCACCGAGCGGGCACAGGAACTGCCGGAGCTGACCGGGGCGGACACGGTGGCCGCCTATGTCTCGGTGGGGCACGAGCCGCCCACGCGCGCGCTGCTGGACGCGCTGCGCGAGCGGGGCGTACGGGTCCTGCTGCCGGTGCTGCTCGCCGACAACGATCTCGACTGGGGTGAGTACCGAGGTACCGGACATCTGGTGAGGGCGGACCGGGGACTGCTGGAGCCGGACGGACCGCGGCTGGGCCCGGACGCGGTGACGGCGGCGGACGCCGTCCTGCTGCCGGGGCTCGCCGTGGACGGGCGCGGCATGCGGCTGGGACGCGGCGGCGGCAGCTACGACCGCGTCCTGGCCCGCCTGGAGCGCGCGGGGGCCACGCCCGCCCTCGTCGTGCTCCTCTACGACGACGAGGTGGTCGCGCGGGTCCCGGAGGAACCGCACGACCACCCCGTGCACGCGGTGGCCACCCCTGGCGGGGTGCGCCGCTTCGGCGGCTGAGCGCCCGCTACGGCTTGAGCGTCAGCTCGTCGCCGCCCGCCTTCTTTATGGCCTGCGGGCTGTAGGACCACGGCAGCAGCTCGCCCTTGGCCCACTTGTCGGTCTGGTCGTAGTAGTGGGCGTTGTAGGCGTGGCCGGAGGCTCCGGTGAGGTTGATCCAGCGGGACTTGTCGAAGTCGTCGAAGTTGACGACCATCCGCATCGACGGCACCCACAGCACCTCGTAGCCGCCCGCCGCGTTCCAGCCCGCCGCGTTGACCGCGGCCTCGCCGCCGGCGAGGTTCCACGGGCCCCGGTTGAGCAGCCACTGCACGAAGCCGGGGCCCTCCTTGCCGAGGGTCTGGTTCTTCAGGTTCAGCTGGTGCAGCCGGCCCCAGCTCCAGGAGTTGACGTCCTTGCCGAGCTTGGAGGTCAGCTCCCAGCGCGCGTCCTTCATGGCGCGCTCCAGCAGCTCGTCACGGTTGCGGGTGCCGGGGTTGGTGCCGGTGCGGTTGCCGTTGGTCTTCCACCAGTCGTCCTCGGGCTTGTCGAGGATGTTGCGCACCACCTCGAACCAGCGGTCGCCGCCGTTGGGCTGCGCCGTGTCCGGATCGCGCTCACCGCACTCCACGACGAGCCGGGCCCGGCCGTCGAGGTCCTCGCGCGGGCCCGCGTCGTTGGCCGGACGCACCTGGAGGCACTGGCCCTTGACCCGCAGCTCCTTGGGCAGCTTGTTGCCGAACGCCAGCTTGAGGACGTTGCGCCAGACCGCGTTGAAGTACGCGGCCGCCGCGGAGTCGGCGTCCTGGTTGTAGTCCCAGCCCTGCAGCAGCTTCTGCGCCTCGCGGACGTACGTGGTCTCGCGATCGTTGGCGCCCTTGACATCGATCTTGAGCAGGTAGGGCGTCAGCAGCTTCGCGATCTCGCTGCTGTTGTCCATCTGCATCTTGACCATGTCCTCGGTCGAGATCTTCCCGCCGTCCTTGATCTTCGACTGGATGAGCTCGTTGATGCGCTGGCTGCGCGCCCCGTAGTCCCAGTCGGAAGTGAGGTTGAAGGGGTACTTCTTGTCCGTGACGGCCTGGTTGGCGGTGACGATGTAGCCGCGCTTGGGGTTGTAGTCCCAGGGCAGTTCGCCCTGCGGGATGCTGCCGGTCCACTGGTAGGCGGAGTCCCAGCCGGGCGCCGGGTAGCGGCCGTCGCCCTTGCCGCGGACGGGGATACGGCCGGGCGCCTGGTAGCCGATGTTGCCCTCGGTGTCGGCGTAGACCAGGTTCTGCGAGGGGACCTCGAAGTCGGCGGCCGCCGCGCGGAACTCCTTCCAGTTCTTCGCCCGGTCCAGCTCCAGCAGGGCGTCCATGCTCTTGCCGGGATCCAGGGCGGTCCAGCGCAGGGCGACGGCGTAGCCCTCGCCGCGGTCGGGCGCGGGGTCCTGTACGGGCGCGTCCTGGCCGACCTTGCCGAGCTCGTCGTTGCGGTCGGAGACCAGGGGGCCGGAGTTGGTGGAGCGCACCGTCAGGGTGCGGTCCTCGCCGCCCGCGACCTTGATGATCTCCTTGCGGGTGGTGAAGGGCAGTTGCTTGCCGTCGTAGAGGTAGGTGTCGGCGGTGACCTTCTCCAGGTACAGGTCGGCGACGTCGGCGCCGAGGTTGGTCATGCCCCAGCCGATGTTCTGGTTGTGGCCGATGACCACGCCGGGCATGCCGGCGAAGCTGAAGCCGGCCACGTCGTACCGGCAGGCGTCGCTGACCTTCGTGCAGTGCAGGCCCATCTGGTACCAGACGGAGGGCATCTGCGGGGCGAGGTGCGGGTCGTTGGCGAGCAGGGGCTTGCCGGTGGTCGTGTACTGGCCGGAGACGACCCAGGAGTTGGAGCCGATACCGCTGCCGGAGGGGCCGAGCAGTGCGGGGATCTTGTCCAGGGTGCTCGCGAGCGAGGACAGTCCGGTGCGCAGGCCGTTGCCGGCTCCCGCGCCGCCGCCGGTGGCCGTGTTGCCGCCCATGCCCGGGGTGCCGGCGCCGCCCGTACTGCTGCCGGACGAACCGGACCCGCCTGCCGGGCCGGAGGAACCGCGCGCGCCGGACTGGCTGCCCGCGCTGCCGGGCTGGCTCGCGGGCGGGGTGGTCTTGGTGGGGTCGAACTCCTTGGCCGCCTGGTCGACGGCACCGCCCTCGACGATCGGCTTGTTGCGCTCGTACGGGTAGGAGGGGTAGAGCTGCTCGATCTGCTGCGGGGTCAGCCGGGCCGAGGCGAGCGAGCGGTCGATCTCGTCCTGGAGGTTGCCGCGCAGGTCCCAGGCCATGGCCTTGAGCCAGGCCACCGAGTCGACCGGGGTCCACGGCTCGGGCTTGTAGTCGTTCTCCAGCTCCAGGGCCGCGTACTCGACGGACAGCGACTTGCCCTGATGGTCCTTGAGGTAGGCGTTGACGCCGTCCGTGAACGACTGCAGCGTCTTCTTGGTGTCCGCGGAGAGCTTGGTGTCGTACTCCTCCTGCGCGACCTTGCGCCAGCCCATGGTGCGTACGAAGGCGTCGGTCTCCACCTGGTCGGCGCCGAACATCTCCGAGAGCCGGCCCGCCGTCAGATGCCGGCGCACGTCCATCTCCCAGAACCGGTCCTGCGCCTGCACATAGCCCTGGGCGCGGAAGAGGTCGTCCTCGGTGTCCGCGTAGATCTGCGGGATGCCGTTGCCGTCGCGCACGACCTTCACCGGCGCCGACAGGCCCTTGAGCTGCAGCGTGCCGCTGGTCTCCGGGAAGGAGGCACGCACCGTGCTCACGCTCCAGTACGCGCCGAAGGCGACGCCCGCCACGAGCAGCAGCGCGAGGGTGAGGACGAGCAGGCGGGCGCGTCGGCCTTTCTTCTTCTTGCCGGGCTTCTTCTCACCGGAAGGGCCGGTCGTGTTGGCGGGCATCGCTGTCCTTCGAGGGGCAGGGTGGTCCTGGAGTGCTGTAGCAACCATAGGCGCAGGGCCGCCGGGGCCCGGACGCGGAGTCGTCCCGCCCTGCCGCCGCTCGCTCCCCCGCAGCGTGACTTCGGTCGCTGTCGAGCCCGGAAGGCGTTAAGAACCCGTAAAATGTTAGATGAGGAAACGAACTTCTTGTCGAGAGAAGAGTCGATCGAAGGAACGTTTCGCCCTCCTCCTGACCATCCGTCCGTGGCAAGACTCGTGAAGGGACCGGCCCCTGACTGTCCACCACCTCAACGAACTGCTGCTGGTCAGCTCCCTCGTACTGCTCGTCGCCGTGGCGGCGGTACGGGTGTCCTCCCGCAGCGGACTGCCCAGCCTGCTCATCTACCTCGGCATCGGCGTCGCCATAGGACAGGACGGCATAGGCGTCCAGTTCAACGACGTGGGCCTGACCCAGGTCATCGGCTACGCCGCCCTCGTCGTGATCCTCGCCGAAGGCGGTCTCGGCACGAAGTGGCACGAGATCAAGCCCGCGCTCCCCTCGGCCGCCGTGCTCTCCACCGTCGGCGTCGCCCTCAGCGTCGGCGTCACCGCCTCCGCCGCGCACTACCTCGCGGGCATGGAGTGGCGCCAGGCCCTCATCATCGGCGCGGTGGTCTCCTCCACGGACGCAGCCGCCGTCTTCTCCGTACTGCGCAACGTCCCGCTGCCCGCCCGGCTCACCGGTGTCCTGGAGGCCGAGTCCGGCTTCAACGACGCCCCCGTCGTCATCCTCGTCGTCGCCTTCTCCGCGGCCGGACCCGTCGACCACTGGTACCTGCTCGTCGGCAAGATCGCCCTGGAGCTCGCGATCGGCGCGGCCGTCGGACTGGCCATCGGCCTCGCGGGCGCCTACGGGCTGCGCCGCGTGGCCCTGCCGGCCTCCGGCCTCTACCCCATCGCCGTCATGGCCATAGCGACCGTCGCCTACGCGGGCGGCGCGCTCGCGCACGGCTCGGGCTTCCTCGCCGTGTATCTCGCCGCGCTGATCCTCGGCAACGCCAAGCTGCCGCACTGGCCGGCCACCCGCGGCTTCGCCGAGGGGCTCGGCTGGATCGCGCAGATCGGCATGTTCGTCCTGCTCGGTCTGCTGGTCACCCCGCACGAGCTGGGACAGGACATCCTGCCCGCGCTCGTAGTGGGACTCGTGCTGACCGTGGTCGCGCGCCCGCTGTCGGTGTTCCTGAGCACCGCCCCGTTCCGTACGCCCTGGCAGGAGAAGGCGCTGCTGTCGTGGGCCGGACTGCGCGGGGCCGTGCCCATCGTGCTGGCCACCATCCCCATGGTGGCCGGGGTCGCCGACAGCCGCCGCGTCTTCAACATCGTCTTCGTGCTGGTGATCGTCTACACCCTGGTGCAGGGGCCGACCCTGCCCTGGCTCGCGCGCCGGCTCGACCTCGGCGAGAGCGAGCCCGAGGACCTGGGCATCGAGTCCGCGCCGCTGGAGCGGCTGCGCGGGCACCTGCTGTCGGTGGGCGTCCCCGAGGGCTCGAAGCTGCACGGCGTGGAGATCGGCGAGCTGCGGCTGCCCGAGGGCGCCGGGGTCACCCTGGTCGTCCGCGAGGGCAAGAGCTTCGTCCCGGTGCCCACGACCGTGCTGCGGCACGGCGACGAGCTGCTCGTGGTGGCCACGGACCCGGTGCGGGACGCGGCCGAGAACCGGCTGCGGGCGGTCAGCGAGGGCGGCAAGCTCGCGGGGTGGCTGGGAAGCCCGGGTACGCTGAGGGCGAAGTAATCTGTTGACAGCCGTGTGCCCGGAGCTATCTTCGGGAGGACGCCTTCGGCCCTGCCGGCCGGGGTCCCCGGGGACTGCCCCGGGCGCACGCGGCGTCGTCAGAAGACAGCGTTCAGGACCGGTCCGCAGGACCGGCCCGCACGAACGATTCAACAGACCGAACCAACTCTGCCTGATGCAGGGCTGGCGCGACCGCACGGCGGCCGCGGCCGCGAGACGGCCGCACGGTATCTACCACGGTCCTTGCGCGAGAGGACAGCTCTCGGCGCACTCCGTGCGGTGCGGTACGCCTTCCGTACGGGGTGTCGCTACCAGGCGGCGGAAAGGCCCAGGCCGTGGCGACCACGGTCCACGACCCCGCCGGGGCACGCCCCGGATATCTGCAACTGCTGCGCACCCGTGGTGCCTGGACGTTCCTGCTGCCGGGCTTCCTGGCCCGGCAGCCCTTCGCGATGCTCACCATCGGCATCCTGCTGCTGGTCGAGCACACCAGCGGCTCGTACGGCACGGCGGGCGCCGTCTCGGCGACCGCGGGTGTCTCGATGGCGCTGTTCGCCCCGCAGGCCGGCAAGCTCGCCGACCGCTTCGGGCAGGGCGCCGTGCTCATGCCCGGTGTCCTCGTGCACGCCGCGGCGATCGCCCTGCTGACCACGCTCGCGCTGTCGGGCGCCCCGCTGTGGGCGGTCTTCGCGGCGGCGGTGCCCGCGGGCGCCTCCACGCCGCAGATCGGCCCGATGGTGCGGGCCCGCTGGGCGTCGAAGCTGGCGGGCACACCGCTGATGTCGACGGCGGCGGCCTTCGAGTCGGTCACCGACGAGTTCACCTTCGTGATCGGCCCGGTCCTGGCGACCGCGCTGTGCTCGGGCGTCCACCCGGCAGCGGGCCTGGTCGCGGAGGCGGTGCTGACCCTGGTCGGCGGGCTGCTGTTCGCCTCCCAGAAGCGCACCCAGCCCGAGCCCTCCCGCAGCGCGGCGGGCGGCCGCGCGCAGAGCGCCTCGGCGCTGTCGGTGCCGGGCGTGCGGGTGCTGGCCATCGCGTTCCTGGGCATCGGCTCGGTCTTCGGCGGCATGCAGGTGTCGATGACGGCCTTCACCAAGGAGATCGGCGACCCGGGCCTGAACGGCCTGATGTACGGGGCCTTCGCGGCGGGCAACATGATCGCGGGCATCGTGTGCGGCGCCGTCGCCTGGCGCAGCACCCCGCAGCGCCGGCTACTGCTGGCCTACCCGCTGCTGACGCTGGCCACCGCCCCGCTGTGGACGGCCTCCGCGCTGCCGGTCCTGGGCGGCCTGGGCCTGCTCGTCGGCCTGTGCATCGCCCCGGCCCTGATAACCGGCTACACCCTCGTCGACTCCCTCGTCCCGGCGACCGCCCGCACCGAGGCGTTCACGTGGCTGACGGGCGCGGTGGGCCTGGGCCAGGCGGCGGGCTCCACGGTGGGCGGCCAGCTGATCGACGCGCACAGCGCGAGCACCGGTTTCCTGGTGCCGCTGGGCGGTACGGCCGCGGCGCTGCTGGTCCTGCTGGCCCTGCGCAAGGCGCTCACGCCGAGGGACGCGGAGACGGCGGCCGCCAGTGGGGTCGGTCACCGCGAGCCGCTTCCGGTGGACTGACGGGCCGGAATACTGCACTATGGAGCGTCGTTAGCACTCATTCAGTGAGAGTGCCAGGAGGAGCAAGTGCCGACGTATCAGTACCAGTGCACCGAGTGCGGCGAGGGCCTTGAGGCGGTGCAGAAGTTCACCGACGACGCGCTGACGGTGTGCCCCAGCTGTGACGGACGCCTGAAGAAGGTGTTCTCCGCCGTCGGCATCGTCTTCAAGGGCTCCGGCTTCTACCGGAACGACAGCCGCGGCGCGTCGTCCAGCAGCAGCCCGGCGAAGACGTCCTCCAGCACGAAGAGCTCCGACTCGTCGTCGGCCTCGTCCTCTTCGTCGAGCTCGTCGTCCTCGTCCTCGTCTTCGTCTTCGTCGAGCTCCTCGTCCTCTTCGTCGACGTCCTCGTCGGCCGCCTGAGGACGTCCTCACCGGCGCGCATCGCTCGCGAGAGCCCGCCGTCTCCCGTTCACGTTCGGGAGGCGGCGGGCTCTTCGTATGCGGGCGCCCTCGTCCGCGGCCGCGCGGGACGCCCCGCGGCTAGGGTGAGTTCATGGTCGACATCGGTACCGCGCAGGCGGACATAGGCGTGATCGGCGGGTCGGGGTTCTACTCCTTCCTGAAGGACGTGACCGAAGTCACGGTGCGGACCCCCTACGGGCCGCCGAGCGACGCGCTCTTCCTCGGCGAACTGGCCGGCCGCAGGGTCGCCTTCCTCCCCCGGCACGGGCGCGGCCACCATCTGCCGCCGCACCGCGTCAACTACCGGGCCAATCTGTGGGCGCTGCGCTCCGTGGGCGTACGGCAGGTGCTGGGGCCGTGCGCGGTGGGCGGGCTGCGGCAGGAGTACGGGCCGGGGACGCTGCTCGTACCGGACCAGCTCGTGGACCGGACGAAGACGCGGGTCCAGACCTTCTTCGACGGGGAGCCGCTGCCGGACGGCGTGGTGCCGAACGTGGTGCACACCACGTTCGCGGACCCGTACTGCCCGGTCGGGCGGGAGGCCGTGGTGACCGCCGCGCGCGGGCGCGGCTGGGAGCCCGTGGACGGCGGGACGATGGTCGTGATCGAGGGCCCGCGCTTCTCGACGCGCGCCGAGTCGCGGTGGCACGCGGCGCAGGGCTGGTCGGTGGTCGGCATGACCGGGCACCCCGAGGCCGTACTGGCCCGTGAACTGGGGCTCTGCTACACGTCGGCCGCACTGGTCACGGACCTGGACGCGGGGGCCGGGACGGGCGAGGGCGTCTCGCACCAGGAGGTGCTGCGGGTCTTCGGCGAGAACGTGGGGCGGCTGCGGGAGGTCCTCCTCGACGTGGTGGGGAAGCTGCCGGCGGCCCATGAGCGGGACTGCCTGTGCGCGCGGGTGCACGACGGGTGGGAGCTCGGCATCGAACTGCCCTGACGCGAACTGTCTTGGGGCCCGGGTTGGGGCTTTTGCCGTGGTTCGGGGCTGGTCGGCTCTCACTTCCGGGTGACGGGGATTTCCCCAACTCCCCGGTCGTCCACAGGGCTCTGCGGGATTCGGCGATTGCCGGGATCGTGGGGGGTGTCGGTTCGGTCGGCGCTCGTCACGTCAGGCGGTGGTGGTCATGTCCCCTTTCTCAACAGGTCTCCCGGCAGGTTGCGCGGCGGAGTTCTCGCGCTCGGGCTCCTCGTTCCCGCCGTACTGTCCTCCCCCGCGCCGCGAAGTGCCGCACTTCGCCCCGGTGCGGGCCGGGCGGGGCGGGCCCCGGTGGCCGGGGCCACGCCGGGGGCGCGTGGTGGCAGCGGGGGTCGCGGCGGCGGGGGCGGTGATCCTGTGCGTGCCCGTACTGCCCCGGCTCCCCTTCGGATGATCGTCCGGCTGATCACGGCGGCGGCCCGGGGGAAGCTGTCAGAATCTCTCGCGGGGTGCGTACGCGGCCTTCGTCGCGTACGGCCCGAAAACAGACTGTTCGGTGCGGAGAGAGACGGAGAGTGGCCCACCGGTGAGCGAGAGCGAGAACAAGACAGGCGTCCTCGCGGGCTTCAAGGCGTTCCTGATGCGGGGCAACGTGATAGACCTCGCGGTCGCCGTGGTCATCGGAGCGGCCTTCACCAATATCGTGAACTCCGTGGTCAAGGGCGTGATCAACCCGGTCGTCGGGGCGTTCGGCACCAAGAACCTGGACGCGTACGCGTCCTGTCTGAAGGGGCCGTGCGAGACGAACGCGGCGGGCGAGGTGACCAAGGGCATCTACATCCAGTGGGGTCTGGTGCTCGGCGCGACGCTCACCTTCGTGGCGACGGCCGCGGTCGTCTACTTCATGATGCTGGTGCCGATGAAGCGCTGGCAGGACCGCCAGGCCGCGAAGACCCCGGCAGCGCCGGTGGGTTCGTCCCCGGCGGAGGCGACGGAGATCGAGCTGCTGAAGGAGATCCGCGACGCGCTGGTGGAGCAGGGCGGGCGCGGCGGTACGGGCCGGGAGACGGCGCCGGCGGGGAAGTAGCGGCACGGCGGGGCGACGCGGGCCGCGGCGACGCGAGGCACGGCGGCGGGTCAGGCCGCGGCCTCTCGGGACGCCGCGCGGGCGGTCAGCGTGACGCCCACCGCGATCGTGACCGCTGCCACCAGGCCGGCCAGCAGGACGGCCTGGTGGCCCGCGAAGGTGCAGGCCAGGACCAGGAGCGAGGAGACGGGCAGCACCGACTGCTGCAAGAACCCGCGTTTCTGGTGACGGGAGTGGATCAGCCACACCGTGAGCATGAACAGGGCGGCCGGTACCGTCACGGCCGCGGAGGCCGCGAAGGTGGCGATGTGCGCCTTGCCCGCGGCCTCCTCGATGGCGACCTCGATCCCGGCGCCGATGGCCGCGGCCGAGCCGAAGACGAGGTAGTGCCCGTAGCCCCACAGGAACGCCTGCCGGTTGGAGGCGAGGTGCAGGTGGATCGGCACGGCGAAGTAGATCCAGTACGCGGCGAAGATGAGCAGCAGCCCGCCGCCGGCGATGGGCAGCAGAAGGCCGAGCGCCCCGTGCTCGTCCACCGCCGACTGCACGGCGACGGTGGCGGCCGAGACCGTCTCGCCGAGCACGATGATGGTGAACAGCCCGTACCGCTCGGCGATGTGGTGCGGATGCCAGCCCGTCTGCTGCCGGTGCTCGGCGAAGACGGGGACGGACATCTCGCACACGGCCATCACGAGGAACACCCACGGCTTGGCGTGGGACGGCAGCAACAGCAGGCCCAGCCAGCCGACTTGGCACAGGGCGACCCCGCCGGCGTAGCGCAGCGCCGTGCGCCGCTCCTCGCCCTCGGCGGAGAGCGCGGCCCGCAGCCACTGCGCCACCATGGCCAGCCGCATCACGAGGTAGCCGAACCAGACGACGGTGAAGTCGCCCCGGTCGAAGGCGCGCGGCACCCCGGCCGCCAGGACGAGCACCCCGGCCATCTGGACCAGGGTCACCACGCGGTAGGGCACGTCGTCGGTGTCGTAGGCGGAGGAGAACCAGCTGAAGTTCATCCACGCCCACCACACGGCGAAGAACATCATCAGGTAGCCGGGGATGCCGTGCCCCGGGTGTCCCTCGGCGAGCGCGTGCACCAGCTGGCGTCCCGCCTGTGCGACGGCGACGACGAAGCACAGGTCGAAGAACAGCTCCAGCGGGGTCGCGGCTCGGTGTGCCTCGCCCCGGCCGCGCGCGTGCATCCGGCGCAGCACGTTGCTCATGTGGCGATTGTCGGCGCTGCCGCCGCCCGCCGCTCGTGGAAGGGGTGCGGCGGGCGCAGGGGGCGGGCGCGGTGCCCGGGACCGTGCGGCGCCGCGCCCGGCACCGGCGCCGTACCCTGGCTGCATGAGCACCACCCCCCAGTCCGGGCCCGAACCGACGGGCACCGAGGCGCCCGGAGCACGGCCCACCGAGCCGGAGAGCGCCGACGCGCCCGGGACGCGCCCCGGCGAGCCCGGCAGTGGGCAGCGGCCTGCCCCGGCGGCGAGCGCCCGGCCGAAGCGCCGCCCGGCCGCCTCCCTGATCTTCGACGATCCGCTGGACCGGCAGTCCTCGGACGACACCGACCGGGGCTGGGGCGAGCGGCCGAGGGGCGGCGACGGCACGGCCGACCTGGCCCGCTTCCTCGACGAGAAGCCGCCGCACCACCTCTGAGCACGCCCGCGCGGCGTGGGGCCGTCCCGGCGGACCGGTCAACTCCCCCTGCCCCGCGTCGGATACGCGTGATACGCATGGCCCATGACTGATGCTTCGAGCGCTTCGAGCAGACGGACGACCGGGCAGGCCACCGGACAGACGACTGGGCAGACGGCCGGACAGGCCGCGCCGCGGCCCGGGCCGCTGGACGCGCTGACCGATGTGGCGGGGCTGCGGGTCGGGCACGCGCGGCTGGCCGGGGAGCGGGCGCTGAGCGGGACGACCGTGGTGCTGACCGAGGAGGGCGGCGCGGTCGCGGCGGTGGACGTGCGCGGCGGCGGGCCGGGGACGCGGGAGACCGACGCCCTGGATCCGCGCAATCTCGTGCAGCGCGTGGAAGCGGTGGTGCTGTCGGGGGGCAGCGCGTTCGGGCTGGACGCCGCGTCCGGGGTGGTGGCCTGGCTGGAGGACGCGGGGCGCGGCTTCTCGGTGGGGCCGGATCCGGCGCAGGTGGTGCCGGTGGTCCCGGCCGCGGCGCTGTTCGACCTGGGGCGGGGTGGCGACTGGCGGGCCCGGCCGGATGCCGCGCTGGGCCGGGCGGCGGCCGAGGCGGCGGCGGCCTCGCCGCCGGGGGCGCCCGTCGCGCAGGGCAACGTGGGCGCGGGCACGGGCGCGGTGGCCGGGGGCATCAAGGGCGGTGTCGGCACGGCGAGCCTGGTGCTGCCCTCGGGGACGACGGTCGCGGCGCTGGCGGTCCTCAACGCGGCCGGGGAGGTGGCCGATCCGGGCACGGGGGTGCTGTACGGGCAGTACTGCACGGGGGCGGGGGCAGGGGAGGGGGCGGGGGGCGGCCCCCACCCCGGTGCGGAGCGGCACCGGGCGGCGCGGGAGAGGCTGGCGGCGGCGCGGGAGGAGTCGGCGCGGCGTTCGGCGGCGTCCGTGCGGCCGCCGTTGAACACCACGCTGGCGGTGGTCGCCACGGACGCGGAGCTGACCCGAGCGCAGGCGCAGAAGCTCGCGGGCACGGCGCACGACGGGCTGGCCCGTGCCGTGCGGCCGGTGCATCTGCTGAACGACGGGGACACGGTCTTCGCGCTGGCCACGGGCAGCCGTCCGCTGCTCGCCGAGGACGTCTTCGAGGACGCGGCGGCCACCATGCTCGTGGCGGGCGCGCTCAACGAGATCCTCGCGGCGGGCGCGGACGTGCTGACGCGGGCGGTGGTCAAGGCGGCGCTCGCGGCCGAGAGCGTGGACGGTCCGGGCGGGGTGTTCCCCTCGTACCGGGAGCTGTACGAGCTCTGAACACTTCGGTCCGTGGTCGCTTCCAGGTGTTGGGACGTGCGGGTCCAAGCTCTCGCCCAGCCCTGCGTATCCCTCACAGGAGCGACCACCCCGTGCGGCTCCGTACCAGCCCCCGTACAGCCCCGTACCGGCCCCGTCCGGCTCCCGGTGGGGGCTCAGTCCGCGTGGCTGACCCGGATCTTGGACTGGCCGTGCGGGCGCTTCTCCCAGTCGTCCATGAAGCGGGCCTTGAGGCCGTGCTTCCCGGCGAGGGCGGTCAGGGTTTCGGTGCGGTAGTAGAAGTCCTCGCGCAGCACCTGGTGTTCGGTGCCCTCGGTGCGGTCGAAGGTGAAGTCGAAGAAGCCGCCGGGGGCCAGGACGCGGCCGACGTTGGCCAGGCACTCGTCGATGACCTCGATCGGCGAGTGCGAGAAGACGCTGTGCGCGTGGACGACGTCGAAGTGCGCCTCGGGGAGGAAGTCGAGGGTGAGGTTCTGGGTGATGGTCAGGTGGGGCAGCTTCTCCTGGAGCCCGTAGCCGGTCAGGGTCTTCTTCGCCGATATGAGGATGTCGGGCGAGATGTCGATGCCGTAGTAGTGGCCGGCGTCGAGGTATTCGATGAAGCGCCAGCCCGCGCGCAGGTTGCCGCAGCCGATGTCGAGCATGCGGTGGCGGGGGGCGAGCCCGTGCTCCTTGAGGTAGTCGAACTGCATCTTGCCCAGGGCGAGCCAGCGGTCGTGGGTCTTGCTGCCGACGGCGGCCTCGGGGTTGCGGGCGGTGTCGGAGGCCATCACGGCGCGGTAGTAGTCGACGTGGTCGGGGTGCTTCAGACGCAGCCAGCTGTCGCGGGCGGTGCGCTTGAGGTAGGGGGCGATACGGCCGGGGTTGCCGACGGCGTAACGGACCTTGTGGCCGAGGTTGCTGCGGTTCTTCAGCAGGTTCTTGGACGTCGTCACGGGGTGACCTCCGGTCGGGGTGTGAGGGCGTACGAGGGGGTAAGGAATCGGGACACAAGGTGCGTAACGGGCGTACAAAGGGGAGAAAAACGGCGGCCGGCCGGGAGACGACAGGCCGCCGGGGAGCGGGGAATCAGATCGGGCGGCGCCGCAGCACCACGCAGATCCCCGCGAACAGCACGGCCGCCACTCCCAGGTAGACCGCGGTCTCGATCCACTGGAAGGCCCAGAAGTCCCCGACGGGGAAGACCTTGTGGTAGCGGCCGGTGAAGCCGTGTTCGGTCATGCATCTGCCCATCGGCGGGGTGGTGGGGTCGGAGCTGTAGACCGGGCAGATCGACGGGTCGGGGAAGAGCGAGCCGTCCGCGCGGACGAAGCCGAAGTCACCGGTCGACCAGGCGCTGCCGACGTACTCCCGGGGAGCGGTGCCCTGGCTGATCCGCACCGCGGGCGAGATCCAGTCGGAGCGGAAGGTGTTGAGCAGCAGCCGGAGTCCGGCGATCGCCACCAGGGCCGTACCCATCGCGGGCAGGGTGCGGCGCAGCAGTACCCCGGCGGCCGTTCCCGCGACGAGGCCGAAGAGGGCGCAGGCCACGGCGGCCGGGCCGGTGGCGTTGAAGATGAAGCCGTCGTGCCAGTAGAGCCCGTCGAGCATGTTGGAGACCGGCGACCACCACCAGGCGACCAGTCCGGCGAGCACCACCGAACCGACGAGCGCGCACGCGGCGGCGAGCGCGAAGCGGGAGGCGAACAGCCGCCGGACGCCCACTCCCTGGGTCAGGGCCAGCTTCCAGGTGCCGCTCTCCAGCTCGCGCCCGACCAGCGGTGCGCCCCAGAAGACGCCGATGATCACCGGCAGGGCGGCGCTGAGCGAGCCGAGGGCCCGGAGGGAGTCGCCGTAGTCGCCGAGCATCCGGTGCAGGGCGTCGACGTCGACGCCCGCCTTCTGACACTCCTCGGGATCCCAGCCCTTGCACAGCCCGGCGCCGATGTGATGGCTGTCGAGCCACGCCGTCATGTCCGCGCGGCGGAACGCCACCCACGCCGCGCACGCGGCGAGGAGCACGGCGCCGATGACGACCGCGGTGCGCTGCTGGCGCCAGGCCAGCCAGAAGGTGCCCTTCACGCCGCCGCCTCCGGGGCTCCGGGAGCGGGCGTACGGGCGGGGTCGGAGCGCAGGTAAGCGAGCAACAGATCTTCCAGGGACGGGGTTTCGGTGATCCACCGGTCCTCGGCGAGGCCGAGGGAGCCGGACGTGCGGACGAGCGCGCGGGCCTGCCGGCCGGTGACGGCCGACTCCACGACGGCCGCGCGGTCGAGTGCGGCCGGCAGCCCGTCGGGGGCGGACTCCTCGGCACGGCCGGTGATCCGTACGTGCTCCGCGCACAGTTGCTGGGTGTCGCCCTGGAGCCGGACGGCGCCGTGCTGCAGCAGCAGGACGTGGTCGCAGACGCTCTCCAGCTCGGACAGCACGTGCGAGGACATCACGACGGTGGTGCCCCGGTCGGCGACCTCCGCCATGACCAGGCCCATGACCTCGACGCGCACGAGCGGGTCGAGGCTGGCCAACGGCTCGTCCAGCAGCAGCAGTTCGGGCCGCTTGCCGAAGGCGAGCGCGAGCGCGATGCGCGTGCACTGCCCCGGGGAGAGGGTGCCGACGCGGACGTCGGGGCGGATGTTCCCGGCGCGCACGATGCGCTCGGCGCTCTCCTGGTCGAAGTCGGTGTTGAGCTCACGGCCGAAGCGCAGGGTCTCCTCGACGGTGAAGCGCGGGTAGAGCGGCTTGTCCTGGGCGAGGAAGGCCGTACGGTCGCGGGCGGCCGGGGTGCCGGGTTCGGCGCCGAAGACACTGATGCCGCCCTCGGTCGGGCGCAGCAGCCCGGTCGCGAGGTGGAACAGGGTGCTCTTGCCGGCCCCGTTCGGCCCGACGAGCGCGGTGACCCGGCCCGCGGGCAGCTCGAAGTCGCAGTCGCGCAGCGCCCAGCCGCCGCGGAACTTCCGGCCGAGCCGGGTCGCCCGCAGGGCGGCGGGGGCGGTCGGTTCGGTCACGTGTCTTCCTCCAGGCTCTGCGGTGATCGGGGGGACGGCAGCGGACTGCGGGGTTCGGGCAGCGGTCGCGGGAAGCGCTCGTCGAGGGCCGAGGTGACGATCGCCGCGATGTCCTCCCGTTCCAGCCCGGCCGCGCGGGCCCGTCCCACCCAGGCGACGGCCTCCGCGCGCAGTGGCGAGTCCGCGCCCGCCTCCGGGCGCGAGAGCGAGGCGGTGACGAACGTGCCCCGCCCCGGCCGGGGTTCGACCAGGCCCTCGCGCTCCAGCTCCCGGTAGGCGCGCAGCACGGTGTTGGGGTTGACGGCGACGGCCTCGACCACCTGCCGCGCCGTGGGCAGCCGGTCGCCCGGCCGCAGCACCCCCAGCCGCAGGGCCGCCTTCACCTGGTGCACGAGCTGCAGATAGGTGGCGACGCCGCTGCGCCGGTCCATCCGGAACTCGATCACCGCACCCTCGTTTCACTAACGTGTTAGTGGAATGATGCGGATGCGGGGCGGGGCCCGTCAAATCCCCCGGCCCGCGTGGGCCGGCTTCGCCGGCGAATCTCCGGGGCACGCGCAGGCCGGCCCGGGCCGCGCGCCCGCGGACACGCGAAGACACCCGGAGCCCCGGGCCGCCTGCACAGGAAAGCAGGCGGCCCGGGGCTCCGGGTGCTGGATGTGTGCGGCGTCCCGCACCGGGCGGCCGGGCAGGCCGGGGCCGTCGCCGGCCTGCGCGACCGGCACGCCGACCGGCCTGTCCGGTCCGCAAGGCGGTGGGACTCCGCCGCCGACGCATTGCCGGCCGCTCCGGCCTGCGCACGCTGTCAGGCCGCCACCGTGAGGCGGGCCTCCGCGTCGGCCGCCGGAACCGGCGCCCGCGGCGCCCCGCTCCTCACACCGTGACCGGCTCCGCCTCCGTCTCCTTCCCCTTCTCCCCGGGAGCGGGCGCCGCCCCGTCCCCGGACGGTTTCGTCAGGCTCTTGAGTGCGACGACCAGGGCCGCGCTGACGGCCGTGCCGGCGGCGATCGCCAGGACGTACAGCAGCGGTTCGCCGATCAGCGGGACGACGAAGAGGCCGCCGTGCGGGGCGCGCAGCGTGCAGCCGAAGGCCATCGACAGGGCGCCGGTGACCGCGCCGCCCGCCATGCTCGCGGGGATCACCCGCAGCGGGTCGGCGGCCGCGAAGGGGATCGCGCCCTCGCTGATGAAGGACGCGCCCAGTACCCAGGCCGCCTTGCCGTTCTCCCGTTCGGCCTTGGTGAACAGGGTGCCGCGCACGGTCGTGGCCAGGGCCATCGCCAGCGGCGGGACCATGCCGGCCGCCATGACCGCCGCCATCACCTTCAGGCTGCCGTCGTTGGGGGTGGCCAGGCCGCCGACGGCGAAGGCGTAGGCGACCTTGTTCAGCGGGCCGCCGAGGTCGAAGCACATCATCAGGCCGAGGATCACGCCGAGGACGACCGCGTTGGCGCCGGTCAGTCCGCTCAGCCAGTCCGTGAGCGCCTTCTGCAGGGAGGCGACCGGCTTGCCGACCACCAGGAACATCAGGAAGCCCACCACCGCCGAGGACAGCAGCGGGATCACGACCACCGGCATGATGCCGCGCAGTACCGGCGGTACGTCCACCCGCCGTACGGCCAGCGCGGCCGCACCCGCCAGCAGGCCCGCGATGAGCCCGCCGAGGAAGCCGGCGTTGACGGTCAGCGCGATCGAGCCGCCCACGAACCCGGGGACGAGGCCGGGGCGGTCGGCCATGCCGTAGGCGATGTAGCCGGCCAGGACGGGGACGAGGAAGGCGAACGCCGCGCTGCCGATCTGGAACAGCAGGGCCGCCCAGCTCGTGGACTCCGTCCACACGAAGTGCTCGGCGACGGACGGGGCCTTGTTGATCTGGTACCCGCCGATCGCGAAGGCGAGCGCGATGAGGAGCCCGCCGGCGGCGACGAACGGCACCATGTAACTGACGCCGGTCATCAGCCACTTGCGCAGCCGGCTCGCGTAGCCGTCGGCGGCGTCGGCGCCCGCGTCCATGGGGGCGGCGGGGCGTACGGGCGTGGCGTGCTCCGCCAACGCCCGTGCTTCCGCGATCAGTTCGGCGGCCCGGTTGATTCCGGCCTTGACGCCGACGTCGACGGTGGGCTTGCCCGCGAAGCGGTCCTTCTCGCGTACCTCCACGTCGTGCGCGAGGATCACCGCGTCGGCGGCGGCGACGGTCTCCGGGTCGAGCCTGCTGTAGCCGGCGGACCCCTGGGTCTCGACGACGAGCTCCACTCCGGCGGCCTCGGCGGCCTTCTGCAGGGCTTCGGCGGCCATGTAGGTGTGGGCGATTCCGGTGGGACACGAGGTCACGGCGACGATGCGGGTGGTTGCCGCAGCACGGGGCTCGCCCCCGGCGCCTTCCGGTTGCCCGGATTCCTCTTCCGGCCGCTCCCCCCGGACCAGGGCGGCCGCCGCCTCCGCGCTCCGCGCAGCGCGCAGCGCCCCCGTGAAGGACTCGTCCATCAGCTGTCGCGCCAGGCTCGACAGGATCGTCAGGTGGTCGCTGTCGGCGCCGTCCGGCGCCGCGATGAGGAAGATCAGGTCCGCGGGGCCGTCGGGCGCGCCGAAGTCGACGGGCGGGGTGGCGCGGCCGAACGCGAGGGTGGGCTCGGTGACATGGGCGCTGCGGCAGTGGGGGATGCCGATGCCGCCGTCGAGTCCCGTGGGCATCTGGGCCTCGCGGGCGGCGACGTCCGCGAGGAAGCCCTCCAGGTCGGTGACGCGCCCGAGGGCCCGCATGCGTTCGGCCAGCGACCGGGCCGCGGCCTCCTTGGTGTCGGCGGACAGGCCGAGGTCGACCAGGTCCGCGGTGATCAGCTCGCTCAACGCGGGCTCCTTTGCTCGCGGTTCGCGCCCTGCGGGCGGTGGGGGACGGTCCGGGGGTCGCGGCCCCGGAAGGCGGTGGGCGCGCTCATCGCGCGGGCTCGCTCAGCGCGCGGGCGTACGGCACCTGTCGGGTGACCGTGACCGTTTCGGGCGCGAGGTCCGCCGGTGCCGGCATGACGCTGCCGGGCAGTTGCACGGCGGCCGCGCCGTGCGCGACGGCGGCGGCGAGCGCGGCGGGCCCGCTGCCGCCGGCGGCGAGGAAGCCGGCGAGCGAGGCGTCGCCGGCGCCGACGTTGCTGCGGACGGCCGCGACGACGGCGGCGCCGTAGTACGTACCGGTGTCGTCGAGCAGCAGCTGCCCGTCGGCGCCGAGGCTGGCAAGGACGGCCCGCGCGCCCATGCCGCGCAGTTCCTCGGCCGCCTTGACGGCGTCGCCGACGGTGGCCAGCGGCCGGCCCACGGCCTGGGCGAGCTCCTCCGCGTTGGGTTTGACGACGTCGGGCCGCTCGGCGAGCGCGGCGGCCAGCGCGGGCCCGGAGGTGTCCAGGGCGATCCGGGCGCCGGCGGCGTGCGTACGGGCCACCAGGCGCGCGTACCACTGGGGCGGCAGTCCGCGCGGCAGGCTGCCGCAGCAGGCGATCCAGTCGGCTCCGGCCGAGCGCTCCCGGACGGCGGCGAGCAGCGACTCGGCCTCCTCGGCGGCCAGTTCGGGGCCCGCGGCGTTGACCTTGGTGAGGGTGCCGTCGGGTTCGGCGACGGCGATGTTGACCCGGGTCGAGCCCCGTACGGGCACGCCCGCGACCTCGATGCCGTGCTCGCCGAGCAGCCGCTCCAGCAGCGCGCCCTCGGCGCCGCCGAGCGGCAGTACCGCGACCGTGCGCCGGCCGGCGGCGGCGAGGGCGCGGGAGACGTTGACGCCCTTGCCGCCGGGGTCGACGCGGTCGGTGCCCGCGCGCAGCACGGCGCCGCGCTCCAGGGACGGCACCTCGTAGGTGCGGTCCAGGCTGGGGTTGGGGGTGACGGTGAGGATCACGCGCGGACCACCGCCGGGCCCGCGGCCTCGATCACCGCGGCGTCCTGGGGGGCGAGCCCCGCGTCGGTGACGAGCACATCGACCTGGGAGAGGTCGGCGAAGCGGGCGAAGTGCCGCTGCCCGTACTTGGCGGAGTCGGCGAGGAGCACCACGCGCCGGGCGGCCGAGGCGGCGGCCCGCTTGACGGCGGCCTCGGCGAGGTCGGGGGTGGTCAGCCCGCCGTCGACGGAGAAGCCGTTGGTGGCGAGGAAGACGACGTCGGCGCTGAGCTCGCCGTAGGCGCGCAGCGCCCACGCGTCGACGGCGGCCCGCGTACGGTGCCGCACCCTGCCGCCGACCAGGTGCAGGGCGATGCCGGGGTGGTCGGCGAGGATCGCGGCGACCGGCAGCGCGTGGGTGACGACGGTGAGGGTGGCGTCCAGCGGCAGCAGTCCGGCCAGGCGGGCGGCGGTGGTGCCCGCGTCGATGATCACGCTGCCCTCGCGGGGCAGTTCGGTGAGGGCGGCGCGTGCGATGGCGTCCTTCTCCCCGGCGGCGGTCGTCTCGCGCTCGGCGAGGTCCGGCTCGAAGCCGAGCCGCCCGGCGGGGATCGCCCCGCCGTGCACCCGGCGGAGCAGCCCCGCCCGGTCGAGGGTCTTCAGGTCGCGCCGCACGGTCTCGGCGGTGACCTGGAACTCCTCGGCGAGGGACAGCACGTCGACGCGTCCGCTCTCGCGGGCCAGGCGCAGGATCTCCTGCTGGCGCTCCGGTGCGTACATGTGGTTTTGGGTCCGTTCCATGCCCGAATTGCTGGTTCCTCGGCACGGTACCGCCGGTAAGGGCGGAAAGTAAACACGTCCGGGCACAAAAACGGGCGGACACAGAAACGGGCGGAACCGGTCCTGCGACCGGTTCCGCCCGTACGCGACGCGGTGGAGCCGCGACCGCTACGCGGCCACCACTTCGGCCTCCGCCGGCTCCCGCTCCTCCCCGGCGGCGGGCGCGGTCCTGTTGCCGGACGGCAGGAGGAACATCAGCGCGAAGACGACCACCAGACCGCCCACGACCCACCACAGCGCGTTCGTGAACGCCCCGCCGAAGATGTCCGCGAGCGCCTCGTGCCGCGGGTCCGCCTTGTCGACGACCCCGAAGAAGGCCACCGAGACCAGGCCGAGCCCGATCGCGTTGCCCAGCTGCTGCACCGTGTTGATCAGGCCGGAGGCGGAACCGGCGTGCTCGCGCGGCACCTCCGAGAGCACCATGTCGGTGATCGGCGCGACGATCAGGCCCATGCCCACGCCCATGACGATGAGCGGGGCCGCCATCTGCCAGGAGGCGATGGAGGCGCCGTAGTGCCCGGCCTCCCAGATGTAGAGCAGGACGCCCGCCGCCATCACCAGGGCACCGGCCTGGAGCACCTTGCGGCCGAACCTCGGCACGAGCTTCTGCACGGACATGCCCGCCGCCGTGGAGACCGCCAGCGAGAAGGGGATGCCGGTCAGACCCGCGCGCAGCGCCGACCAGCCCAGGCCGATCTGCATGTAGAAGGTCCACACCATGAAGAAGATGCCGGTGGTGAGACCGAAGACCGTCTGCACGCCGATGCCGGCCGCGAAGCTCTTGACCTTGAACAGCGACAGTTCGACGAGGGGCGAGCCGTCCTTGCGGGTCTTGCGGCGCTCGTAGGCGAGGAACGCGGCGAGCACCGGCACCGCGCCCGCCATGGACACGAAGCCCCACAGCGGCCAGTCGTGCTCGCGGCCCTGGGTGAGCGGGTAGAGGAACATCAGCAGGCCGAGGCTGGCCAGGGCCACCCCGACGAGGTCCAGGCGCAGCGCCTTCGGGGCCTTGGACTCGATGATGAAGCGGCGGCCGAGGATCAGTCCGGCGATGCCGACGGGCAGGTTGATCAGGAAGATCGGGCGCCACTGGAGGCCGAAGAGGTCCCACTGCGTGAGCAGCGCGCCCAGCAGCGGGCCGGAGACCGCGCCGAGGCCGATGACCGCGCCGAACATGCCGAAGACCTTGCCGCGCTCGTGCGCGGGGAAGGTGACGTGGATGATCGACAGCACCTGCGGCACCATCATCGCGCCCATCAGGCCCTGCAACACCCGTGCCGCGACGAGCAGTTGGGGGTCGCTGACGACGCCGCACAGCATCGAGGCGAGGGTGAAGCCGCCCATGCCGAGCAGGAAGACGCGCTTGCGGCCGTAGATGTCGCCGAGCCGCCCGCCGGTGATCAGACCGATGGCGAACGCGAGCGCGTAGCCCTCGCTCAGCCACTGCAGCACGCTGAACGAGGCGCCGATGTCGCGCTGGATCGCGGGCATCGCGATGTTGACGATCGTGACGTCGACGAGGTCCATGAAGGACGCCGTCATCACGACCGCGAGCGCCAGCCAGCGGCGGCGGTCGGCCGCCGGTGAGGCGGCGGAGGCGGACGGGGAGGCGGTGGCCATGCGCGGCTGCCTTTCCGGGGTGGTACGAGGTGATACGAGAGGGACGCCAGCGACGTCAGCGATGTCAGCGGCATCAGCGACGGGACGTCGGAACGAACTCGGCCGACAGTACGGGCCATGTAGGACAGCTTGTGTCCCATATCCGGGCGAGACTGAGTGACATGACCGACACCCCGGCACGGCTGCTGAAACTGCTCTCCCTGCTCCAGACCCCGCGCGACTGGCCGGGCAGCGAGCTCGCCCAGCGGCTCGGCGTGACCCCCCGTACGGTCCGCCGCGACGTGGAGCGCCTGCGCGACCTGGGCTATCCGGTGCAGGCCACGAAGGGGGCGGCCGGCGGCTACCGGCTGGCCGCGGGCGCCGCGATGCCGCCGCTGGTCCTCGACGACGAGGAGGCCGTGGCCATCGCCGTCGGGCTGCGCGCGGGCGCCGGGCACGCGGTCGAGGGCGTGGAGGAGGCGGCCGTACGGGCGCTGGCCAAGCTGGAGCAGGTGCTGCCCGCGCGGCTGCGGCACCGCGTCTCCGTCCTGCAGGCCGCGACCGTCCCGCTGCCCGGCGGGGACAGCGCGACCGTCGACCCGCACACCCTGACCACGATGGCCGCCGCCGCGACCGGGCACGAGCGGCTGCGCTTCGCCTACCGCACGGGCGACGGGACGCGCACCCAGCGCCTGGTCGAGCCGCACCGGCTGGTGAGCACGGGACGCCGCTGGTACCTCGTGGCGTACGACATCGACCGGGACGACTGGCGCACGTTCCGGGTGGACCGGGTCAGCGACCCCTTCGCGACGGGGGCCCGGTTCACTCCGCGCGAGCTGCCGGCGGCCGACGCGGCGGCGTACGTGAGCCGCTCCCTGACCCGGCTGCAGCCGCGCTACCGGGTCGTGGCGACGGTCCGCGCGCCCGCCGAGTTCGTCGCCGCCCGCGTCCCGCGCGCGCTCACCACTCCGCGGCCGCTGGACGAACACACCTGCCGCCTGGACTTCGAGACGGCCGACTCGATGGAGTGGGTCGCGATCCGGCTGGCGCTGCTCGACGCGGAGTTCACGGTGCAGGAGCCGCCGGAACTGGTCGAGCACCTACGGGAGTTGGGCGGGCGCATCACCCGCGCGACGGGCGCCGGCCCCGCGGGCCGGCCCTAGGCCGCCGCGTCGAAACCGGTGTCGCGCGCCATCTTCTTCAGCTCCAGCAGCGCGTGCTTCTCGATCTGCCGGATGCGCTCACGCGTGAGCCCGTGTTCCTTGCCGACCTCGGTCAGCGTGCGCTCGCGGCCGTCGACGATGCCGTAGCGCGCCTTGATGATCGAGGCGGTGCGCTGGTCGAGGCGGCCGATGAGGTCCTCCAGCTCCTCGCTGCGCAGCAGTGCGATCACCGACTGCTCGGGGGAGACGGCGGAGGTGTCCTCCAGCAGGTCGCCGAACTGGGTCTCGCCCTCGTCGTCGACCGACATGTTCAGGCTCACCGGGTCGCGGGCCCAGTCCAGCACGTCACCGACGCGCTCGGTGCTGCAGCCGAGCTCCGCGGCGATCTCCGCGTGCTCCGGTTCGCGGCCGTGCTCGCGGTTGAACTCGCGCTGCACCCGCCGGATGCGGCCGAGCTCCTCGACGAGGTGGACGGGCAGCCGGATGGTGCGGGACTGGTCGGCGATGGAGCGGGTGATCGCCTGGCGGATCCACCAGGTCGCGTACGTGGAGAACTTGAAGCCCTTGCTGTAGTCGAACTTCTCGACCGCGCGCACCAGACCGGCGTTGCCCTCCTGGATCAGGTCGAGCAGCGGCAGACCGCTGCGCGGGTAGCGCCGCGCGACGGCCACCACCAGCCGCAGATTGGACTTGATGAACAGGTCCTTGGCGCGGGCCCCCTCGGCGGCTATCGCCTCCAGCTCCTCACGGGAGGCATCGCCGCCGGCACCCGTCTCCTCGGCGTCCTCGATCAGGCCGTCGAGGAGCTGCCGGGCATAGACGCCCGCCTCGATGGTCTGGGACAGCTCGACCTCCTTGGCGGCGTCGAGCAGGGGCGTGCGCGCGATCTCGTCGAGGTACATGCCGACCAGGTCGCGGTCGGCGATCTCCCCGTTCGCGGCGCGCGCGCCGCTCGCCCCACCGGAGGCCTGGGCGGCGTTCTGACGACGGGCGACGGCACGGGTTGCCATGCGTGCTCCCTTGCGATGAGTCGGTCGCGGGACGGACGGTGCGGGGCGGGTCCCTGCGCCGGACCCTGCCACGGGCTGCCCCGTCCGAAAGGAAAGAACGACCGGAATCAGGACAGAATTCCCAGTCGTGCTCTTCTTTTTTGTGATCATGCAGTACCCTGTCGGGCCGCATCCCGGGCGCGGCGCCGTCGAGGCGCCCGGAAGCGCAGGTCAGACCGGGTACGGTGGGGGCTCGCGGCCACCTTGTGCAGTGTGGGCCGCACGCCCCCTGTGAGACGGCCGTCACACACTTCGGTCCGTGGTCGCTTCCAGGCCTTGGGACGTGCGGGTCAAAGCTTTCGCCTAGTCCTGCACCCACCCATGGCACCGACAACGCCGTCGGCACCGCCGGCTGTTCCGATCCGGATTTCGGCCGGGTTTCGACCGGGAGGCCGGCCCTGTGGCCGCTGTCCCACCCTTGAAGACGGTTCACGCGGCCTTCCGGTTGCGAAGGACGTCCCGGAAGCGCCGGATTCCCCGGCCCGCGCGGAACGACCGCTTCAGGCCATGGACCGGCCTCCCGGCCCCCGCGCGGGCGCCGCCCCGGGGCTGCGGCCCGGACCCCGTCGGCCCCAGCGTCCCCTCGCGCCCCACCGACCGGACCGGTTCCGGCCACCGGGGACCGGCCCGCCACCAGTGATCGAGTTGCCACGGTCCGGCGGCGGGTGTGCGCTGGTGGGGGCGCCCCCGACGCGCGTCCGCGAACCACCGCGGGCCCCTGCGCGCGCCCGGCGCTCCCCGGCGCCCACCCGTCGCGAGAGGAGCCCGCGATGTCGACGCACTCGTACCTGCCCGGCCGCCACCACGGCCACCGCGGCCCCGGCCCGCCGGCCCTCACCAGGCACCTGCCGCGCCACGCCCACCGGCCCCGCTTCGAGTGGGCGGTACCCGTGACCGGGGGCGTGCTGATGGGGCTGTACGCGATGTTCCTCGACCACGCGCACGGCGGCTCGTGGACCAAGGACGTGCTGCTGGGCCTGGTCACCGCGCTGATCGCGATCGGCGTGGGGCACGTGCTCCTGCGGGAGCGCGGGCGGATGCCCACCGAGGTGCGGGCCGCCTCCTTCGGCGCGTTCTTCGGTATCTGCATGGGCTTCCTGTACAGCCTCGCCGGGGCCACCTGGCTGCGCGCCTCCGGCGTCGGACTGCTGCTGGGCGGGGCCTTCGCGCTCGTCTCGTACTACGTCTTCTACGAGCACGAACACTGAGCCGCGCGCGGCGGACTACGTCCCACGGGCGGCCGGAATGCCACGTTCCGAGGACCATGTGACCAGGACCCACGACGTAGGACTACAGACCGTTACCTTTCGACTACCCGATTCCGAGCATGAGTCCATGGACGACATCAACGCGAGCGGGACGCTCGACGAAGCCCTTGATCGTCTGCATCTGACCGGACCCGAGCACTGGGGCTGGATGTCCAATCACGCCCCGATGGCGGTGGAGGCGCTGGCCCGGCACGGGCAGGCGCCGGCCGTGCACCCCTGGATCGACCGCTACCGGGACAAACTGGAGGACATGCCCGCCCCCAACGGCCGTATCACGGACGAGAACTGGCGCGAGCTGCTGGGCGACGCGCGCCATCTCGCCGACTGGATCGACCACTTCACCCGCCTGATCGGCGAACGCCCCTGGCGGGACGTGCTCGCCGAGTGGTGGCCCCGGCTGCTGCCGGGCATCGCGGCGGGCGCCACCCACCCCGTCATCCGCGTCGGGCACGCGGTACGCACCCTGCTGCGGGACGGCGAGACCGCGCCCCGCACCGTGGAACTCGCCCACGCGCTCGGCTACTGGGCGGCCCGGCACCTGACGCTGCCCACCCCCGTCGCCCCGCACGGCACGGCGGGCCCCGGGCCCGCGCTGGCGGCCGTCCCGCGCGTGCCCGACCAGTCGGGCGGCGTCCTGGAGCGGCTGGCGCAGCTGCCGAGGACGCCGGGCTGGCAGGACGCCGTCGACTCGGTCCGCCCGGCCGCGGAGCCCGAGGGGGCGCTCACCGCGCTGCGCGACCTCGTCACGGCGGCGACCTGCCGGTACGGGCGGTACGAGCTCGCGGGCGACCTCGATCCCGTGATGCTCGTGCACGCCGCGACCGCGCCCAACGCGGTACTGCGCATCCTGCCCGCGCTCCCGCAGGAGCTGTGGCCGCAGAGCATGGCGGCGGCCTGGGCGGCGAGCGCTGCGGTCACGGCGGCCTACGCGCCCGGACTGCGCGAGGGGCCGGGCCGTACGGGCCGCGCGCCCACCACCGGAGAGGTCTTCCTGCGGGCCGCCGCCAATGGCAACGAGCACGCGATCAAGTTCGCGGACACGGCGCTGGACGTCGCCGCCGCCTCCCCGGAGCACTCCTCCGAGGCCCTCGCGGCCGCGATCGTCAGTTGCGAACTGCTGGAGCCCATCGGCCCGTAGGGCCAGGGGGCGCGGCCCGGTCCCGGTCAGGACGGGGCCGGGCCGCGTTCTTCCTCGGCCTTCCTCAGCCTTCCTCAGCCGAACTGCAACGAGCGTTTGGCCAGACCCCTCCAGAAGCCGTCGATGACGGTGCGCTGCCGGTCCAGCTCGCCCTCCGCCGCGCCGAGGGCCACGAACAGCGGCGCGAAGTGCTCGGTGCGCGGGTGGGCCAGACCCGCCGCCGGCGCCTTGTGCGCGAAGTCCAGCAGCGCGTCGACGTCGTGCGCCGCGAGCGCCTCGCTCCCCCACGCGTCGAACTCGGCCGACCAGGAGGGCGGTTGGGGCCCCGGGTGCCGCAGCGCGGCGAGGTTGTGGGTGAAGAAACCGCTGCCGGCGATCAGCACGCCCTCGTCGCGCAGCGGCGCGAGCCTGCGCCCGGTCTCCAGCAGCTCCCGCGGATCGAGCGAGGGCAGGGACAACTGCAGCACGGGGATGTCGGCCTCGGGGAACATCTCGGCGAGCGGGACGTACGCGCCGTGGTCGAGCCCCCGGTCGGGGACGTCGGCGACGGGCGTCCCGGCCCCGCGCAGCAGTCCCCGCACCCGCTCGGCGAGCGCGGGCGCGCCGGGCGCCGGGTACCGCACCCGGTAGTAGCGCTCGGGGAAGCCCCAGAAGTCGTACGTCAGCGGCACCGTCCGCGTGGCACCGAGGGCGATGGGGGCCTCCTCCCAGTGGGCTGAGACGATCAGGACCGCGCGGGGGCGCGGCAGCGCGGCGGCCCAGCCGGCGAGCTGGCCGGGCCACAGCTCGTCGTCGGCGAGCGGTGGGGCTCCGTGCGAGAGATAGAGCGCGGGCATGCGTCCGTCTGCCGGTGCGGCGGCCGTCATCGAGATCCCCCAGGGCGTCGGAAGAGAAGATTTCTTGAACTCTCAAACAAACTCTCGGACACAGAGCCTAAACCTGACTTATTTAAACTTCAATAAGTGGTACCGGTGGGAGCGACAGGTGAAACAGTGGATGACATGACCGAGCGATCCAGGGACGACGCGGCGACCGCCGGGCACACCGGGCCGGAGCCGCGCTGGCTCAGCGATGCCGAGCAGGCCGCGTGGCTGGCCTATCTGCACGCCACGACGCTGCTGGAGGACCACCTGGACCGGCAGTTGCAGCGCGACGCCGGGATGCCGCACATCTACTACGCCCTGCTCGTCCACCTCTCCGAGGCCCCGGACGGGCAGCTGCGGATGACGGAGCTCGCCCAGCAGGCCAAGATCACCCGGTCCCGGCTCTCGCACGCCGTCGCCCGGCTGGAGAAGAACGGCTGGGTCAGGCGCGAGGAATGCCCCTCCGACAAGCGCGGACAGCTGGCCGTACTGACCGAGGCCGGCTTCGAGACACTGCGGCAGGCCGCGCCGGGGCACGTCGCGGCCGTCCGCGCCGCGATCTTCGACCGGCTCACGCCCGAGCAGACCGAGCGGTTCGGCGAGGCGTGCCGGATCATCGCCCAGGGCCTTCAGCCGGCGGGCGCCGACCTGCCCTGGCTGCGCTGAGCCGGCCCCGATACCGCCGACACGAGGAAGGCCCCGCCGGAGCGACTCCGGCGGGGCCTTCCCCCTGTGCGACCCGTGAGGCCGTGTGCCCCGTGAGGTCAGTGGGCCATGACCGGGACGGCGTCCTCGGCGGCCTGGCCCCCGCCCGTCACCGCTCCGCCCGGGCGGCCGGCGCTGACGAAGACCACCGCGATGGCCGCGGCCAGGGCCAGGATGCCCGCCGCCCACCAGATGGCCGTGGTGTAGCCGTGCACCGCCGACTCGAACATCAGCAGCTGCTGCGCCTCCTTGGTCGCGACACCGGCGGCGTGCGAGGTGGCGTACGCGGTGGTGGCGCTCGCGGCGATGGTGTTCAGCAGCGCCGTGCCGATCGCGCCGCCGACCTGCTGCGAGGTGTTGACCATCGCGGAGGCGACACCGGCGTCGCGCGGCTGCACGCCGTGCGTGGCCAGGGACATCGCCGGCATGAAGGCCGTGCCCATGCCCAGGCCCATCAGCAGCAGCGCGGGCAGGATCCCGGTCGCGTACGAGGTGTTGAGGTCGATCCGGGTGAGCAGCACCATGCCGATGGTGGCCAGCAGGAAGCCGGGGCCCATCAGCCAGCGCGCCGGGACGCGGGTCATCAGACGGGCGCCGATCTGCGTCGAGCCGGCGATCATGGTGGCGATCATCGGGAGGAAGGCCAGACCCGTGTTCACCGGGGTGTAGCCCCGGGTGACCTGCAAGTAGTAGGTCAGGAACAGGAACAGGCCGAACATCGCGATGGCCGCGAGACCGAGCGAGGCGTACACGCCGCCGCGGTTGCGGTCGGTGACCACGCGCAGCGGCAGCAGCGGGGCCTTGACCCGGGACTCCACGACCGCGAAGGCGATCAGCAGCACGGCGGCGGCGATGAACAGGCCGATGGTGGCACCGGCGGCCCAGCCGTCGGACTCGGCGCGGGTGAAGGCGTACACCAGCGAGACCAGGCCGAGGGTCGCCAGGATGACACCCGGCACGTCCAGCTTCGAGGGGTTGCGGCTCTCGGCGGGCTCACGGATCACGGCGAACGCGCCCGCGGCGGCGACCACGGCGAAGGGGATGTTCACGAAGAACGTCCAACGCCAGTTCAGGTACTCGGTGAAGACACCGCCGAGGATCAGGCCGACGGCGCCGCCGCCACCGGCGATGGCACCGAAGATGCCGAACGCCTTGGCGCGCTCCTTGGCCTCGGTGAACATCACGGCGAGCAGCGAGAGCGCGGCCGGGGCGAGCAGCGCGCCGAAGACGCCCTGCAGGGCGCGGGCGGCCAGCAGCATGCCCGTATTGACGGCGGCACCGCCGAACGCGGACGCGGCGGCGAAACCGATCAGGCCGGTGACGAAGGTCCGCTTGCGGCCCCACAGGTCCGAGACGCGGCCGCCGAAGAGCAGCAGCCCGCCGAAGGCGAGGGCGTAGGCGGTGATGACCCACTGCCGGTTGCCGTCCGAAATGCCCAAGTCGGTCTGGGCGGAGGGCAGGGCGATGTTCACGATGGTCGCGTCGAGGACGACCATCAGCTGGGCCAGGGCGATGAATATGAGCGCCTTCCAGCGCCTGGGGTCGAGGGGGGTGGTGGTCTCTGGCATACGAAGGGTCCTACCTGGCGGGGCGAGTTGCGGACGGATCCGCTCGGTCAGGGCAAGTCGTGGATCTCGGTGGCGGGCAGGCTCCGGGCGGAGCAGCGGAGTTGCCCGGGCCGCGGGGCGGGACCGTCAGCGGCCTCCGGCACAGTCGCGACGCAGGTCCTCCAAGGTGGCGGCGGTGCCGGGAAGTTCGGAGCGGGCCGGGGCCATCAGGCCGTCGAGGAACAGCTGCAGATGCCGGTGCGCGAACTCGTCGAAATGGGCGCAGCCCTTGCCGTCCGGCAGCGGCCGCGTCAGCTGCGCGACGGCGATCATGAGATCGCCGAGCCCGATGTCGGGACGCAGCTGCCCGGAGGCCCGGGCGGCGGCCATCAGCTCCTCGATACGGCCGTCGAGGCGGTCGCGGGCGGCGAGCAGCTCGGGGTGGCTCCGGTCGAAACCGTCCCCCAGCAGGCCGCACAGCGCGCCGACCCGCTCGTCCGCGGCGGCGTGGACAAAGCGCCTCAGCGCTCGGAAAGCATCGGGCTCCTCGGCTCGTGCACGATCCGCCCGGTCCGCGAGCCGGCCCAGGACGGAGAGGGTGACATGACGGACCAGCTCGGCGCGGTCCGCGAAGTTCCTGTACAGCGTGGCATTGCCGACCCCGGCGCGTCGAGCGATTTCATCGAGGGGGGTCTCCGTCCCGTGCTCGACGTACGCCTCCAGCGCGGCGGCGATGATCCGCTCACGGTTGCGCCGGGCGTCCGCGCGGAGCCGGGGCTCGGGTGCGACCACGCGACAACACTCCTCTCACCTGGGATTTTCCCGGCCGCTCGGGTTCCGGTATCGCTGTGCGCGCCCGGTGGGCGACCAGGGAGTAACCGGGGATCATCTCCCCGTTTTCCTGGGACACGGGGGTAAACGGGGAGGGGCTCCCCGGAAATTTCGCCTGGGCCTGTGAACGCCGTCACATTCCGGGAGGGGAGCCCTCCGGTCCGGCCCCCACCCCCATCTGCCGCATCCCAACAGGCGTACGAGCGCGGGGCGGCACAGGGTGAAGGAGTAAGGCGCACGAGCGCGAAGCAGCTTCCGCGCTGCCGCCTCCGGAGGTACCCATGAAAGCCCTGGCCATCGCGGTCATGGTGATCACGACGCTCGCGCTCACCGCCCCCGCGCCCTCCCAGGCCGACCCCGCGGACGCCGGGGACGCCGGCGAGGCCACGGGCTCCCCCGCGACCGACGGGCGGCGGCCGTCCGGCCCGTGCGCCCTGGCCTCGGTGACCCCGGGCGTCTCCGAGGCCGCGCACACCCCGGCGGGCTACGCGCGCTCCACGGGCACCGTCCGGGCGATCACCTTCCTCGTCGACTTCCCCGACGCGCCTGCCCGTTCCACCCCGCAGGAGCGGTACGGCGAGTTCTTCCCGGCCGTCGCCGACTTCTACCGGACCAGCTCCTACGGCCGGCTCGACTACCGCTCCACGCCGGTGCTGCGCTGGATCCGGATGTCCCGCCCGTACGCCGCGTACCGCATCGAGCGCGGCACGCCCTTCGACGCGAGCCGCGACGACGGCTATCACGCGCTGTCGAAGGAGATCCTCGCCGCCGTCGACGGCACGGTGGACCTGCGCCGCTACGACCTGGTGAACGTCCTGCTCGCCCCGGAGGCCGGGCCGCCGGCGACCGAGGACGTGCGCTCGGTGACCTTCGCGGGCGCGCCCACGGGGCTGGCCGCCGCCGACGGCACCCCGTTCAAGAACGTCTCCTTCATCTGGAGCCGGCAGACCGGCGACAGCCCCTTCCGCGTCCTCAACCACGAGAACGCGCACAGCTTCGGCCTGCCCGACCTGTACTTCACGGGCGGCGTCCGGCAGAAGACGCCCGTCGGCCACTGGGACCTGATGGACGAGGACTGGGGCCCCTCCAACGACTTCCTCGCCTGGCACAAGTGGAAGCTGGGCTGGCTCGCCCCCGGCCAGGTGCACTGCTTGAACGCGCCGGGCCGGCGCGAGCTGACACTGACCCCGACCTCGGTCCCGGACGGCACCAAGCTCGCCGTCGTGCCGCTCTCCGCGACGCGCGCGGTCACCGTCGAGGCCCGCGCGCCGGGCCCGCTCGACCACGTCGTGTGCCGTCCGGGCGTGCTCGTCTCGACGGTCGCCACCGACGTCGCCTCCGGCGCGGGCCCGGTCCGTACCCTCGACGCCACCCCCGGCAGCCACGGCTGCCACACCAGCGACCCCAACCTCAACGCGGGCCTGAGCGACGCGCCTTACGTGGCCGGGGAGCGCTGCGCGGTCGCGGGCGTCACGGTGGAGGTCCTGGGCACGGACGCGGCGGGGCGGTGGCGGGTGGCGGTGACACGGGGCGCCTGAGGAACGGGGGTACGGGCCCGGGTACGGTGGTGCGGTCCGGTACGGCCGACCGCCCGGCGCCCTGCCGCACGGGCCTCCCCGAAGGGTTGCGGCACTGCTTGAAACGCGATAGAGCGACGACCATCGACCGCGAACCGCGAACCGCGAACCGCGAACCGCGAACCGCGAACCGCGAACCGCGAACCGCGAACCGCGAACCGCGAACCGCGAACCGCGAACCGTAGGCCGTTCGGCCGCGAGGCCGGAATTGCGCACTCCGCAAGGGAAGTTGCCCCGCTAGCGGGCACCGCCCCACGCACGACTGCCGCACCGCACACGAAGACCACGCGGCGAACGACCCGCACCCTGTGCGCGATACCGGACGGGGGCGGCCCCCGTGCGTGACGCGTTGCCCCGCCCCCGTGCCGCGTCCCTCTCCCTCCCGCTCCCCCTGCGTGTCCCCGTCGGCCCCGACGCGTACCGGTGGCGCACGTTCCCCGCCGTACGGACGCTCGTCGTCGCCGCCCGTACCGTCACTTCCACCGTGCGCGTCCTGGAGTCGCTGCCGGCGCTGCTGCGCGGGGACGTCCGGGTGAGTGTCGTGTTCGCCTACGACCCCACCTCCGCCTTCGGTGACGGCGTCCTCGACCTGCTGCACGACGCGGGCTGCCGCGTCATGCCCTGGTCCCAACTCGGGGACATCGCACCGGACCTGATCCTCTCCGCGAGCGAGAACGTCGACGTGCCGGAGGGCGACTGCCCGGTTCTCGTCCTGCCGCACGGGGTGGGCTTCCAGAAGCTCGTCCCGGACTCCCGCTCGGCCCGTACCCGCCTGTCCGGCGTGGTCCCGGACAGCCTGCTGGAGGCCGGCCGCGCCTGGCTGGCCGTCTCCCACCCCGACCAGGAGGAGCAGCTCCTCGCCACGCACCCGAAGGCCGCCGGCCGCACCCTGCTCGTCGGCGACCCCTGCTTCGACGACCTGCGGGGCAGCCTGGGGCAACGGGCCGCCCACCGGGAGGCGT
Organism: Streptomyces gamaensis; assembly: GCF_042656465.1. Classification (NCBI taxonomy): domain Bacteria; kingdom Bacillati; phylum Actinomycetota; class Actinomycetes; order Kitasatosporales; family Streptomycetaceae; genus Streptomyces; species Streptomyces gamaensis. The sequence goes on along the minus strand of NZ_JBHSPB010000010.1, from coordinate 43,193 downwards.
TGGGGGTGCGGAACGGACAGCGTCTGGTCGTCGTCAGCTCCACCTGGGGTCCCACTTCCCTCCTCGGCAGCGCCCCCGACCTGCCGGGGCGGCTGCTGGGGGCACTGCCGTACGACGAGTACCGGGTGGCCGCGATCCTGCACCCCAACGTGTGGGCGGCCCACGGCGCCTGGCAGATCCGCACACTGCTGGCCGACGCGCTCGACGCGGGCCTGGTCCTCGTGCCCCCGGTCCACGCCTGGCGCTCCGCACTCGTCGCGGCCGACGCCGTCGTGGGCGACCACGGCTCGGTCACCCTGTACGGGGCGGCCCTGGGCAAACCGCTGCTGCTCGCGGCGTTCGGCAGCGACGCGGTACCGGGCACGGCGGGCTGGGACCTCGGCCGCAGCGCCCCGCGCCTGGACACGGCCGGCGGTCTGCGGCGGCAGCTGGAGTCGGTGATCTCCGGCCACCCGCCGGACCGTTACGCGCACGTGGCCGCGCGCGCCTTCGCGGACCCGGGGCGGGCACTGGCCCGCCTGCGCACGGCGCTGTACGAACTGCTGGACCTCCCGGAACCGGATTCCGCGCCACCGGCCGCGCGGCTCCTCCCCTCCCCGGAGGCGGAGACCGTCCCGGTCACGGCGTGGACGGTCGCCACGGCCGTCTCCGGCCGGACGGTGACCGTCCACCGCTACCCGGCGACGGTGGCCGGCGACGGCACTGCCCCCGGCTTCACCCACCTGGCCTGCGCCGACTCCGAACCGGACCGCCGGCTGACGGAGAGCGCCTCCGTCCTCCTGCACCCGGCCCCCGCCCCCACGGCGGTCGCGGCCCGCCGCCGGCTCACGGACACGCTCGCTTCCTTCCCGGGCGCGCGGCTGGCGGCGGTGTCCCTGACGGGAGGCGGCTGCCTGGTGGGCGTGCACGACGGCCGCGTGGTGGAGGCGACGGTGACGGGACCGGCCGTGGACCCGGGGCTGCCGGCGGCCGTGGTGTACGCGTGCGTACGGGCCGGGGTGGCGCTGGAGGGCGGGGCGGTGTCGCTGCGGGTCGGGGAACTGCGCTCGGAGGAGGTGGAGTTGCGGGTGCGGCCGGGCGGGGCGAGCTGAGGAACGGGGACAGCGCCTAGCCCAACCTGCCCAGCCACTCCCTCAGTTCCCCCGCCGACGGGCTCCCGCCCGCCTCATGGATCTCGCAGGCCCGCGCCACGTACGCCCGTACCGTCTCCCCGTCGCCCCCCGTCCGCTCCGTGAGGCGCGCCAGTTCCACCAGCGCCTGCGCCTCGTAGTGCGCGGCCCCGACCTCACGCAGGACGAGCACCGCTTCCCCCAGCTCCCGGACCGCCTCGCCCGCCTCCCCCGCGTGGTCGTGCGCGAGTCCCCTCGCCACCGCGACCCTGGCCGCCATCCGCCGGTCCGGCTCCGCGAGCGCGAGGAACGCCTCGTGCGCGCCCCGCAGGGTCTCCAGGGCGGTACGGGGGTCTCCCCCGGCATCCTGCGCGCAGCCCAGGAAGTACGCGGCGATCGCGGCGCCGCGCGGCTCGTTCCCCGCGAGGTTGAGTTCCAGGGAGCGCCGGTACGCGCGTACGGCGCGCGACGGGTCGAAGCGGTCCCAGTAGCGCCCGTAGAACTCCTGCACCGACGCGCTCAGGACCGTGTGCCCGGCGACGTCCGCGCAGGCGACGGCCCGTTCCAGCGCGGCACGGGCCTCCTCGTGGCGGCCGAGGTCCATCAGGGGCCGCGAGAGCAGGCTGCGCAGCCGGGCCTCGGCGGCGGGCAGGCCGGCCTCGGCGGCAGCGGCGGCGCCGAGTTCCAGGGATTCCCGCCAGTCGGCCAGGTGCCGGCGGTGCAGGAACAGCACCGTGAACGCCTCGGCGAGCTGCCACACCTGCTCGTGCAGCCCGTACCGGGCGGCCTCCCGCAGCACGGCGAGGAGGGTGGCGCGCTCGGCCTCCAGCCAGGCCAGCGGCCGCGGGCCGCCGTCCGCCGCGAAGGGGTCGGGCAGGCCGCCCCCGGGCAACTCGTGGATACGCAGCCGATCCTTGCGCACCGCGCGGTCGGCCAGGGCCGTGAGGACGAGGCAGTGCCGGGTCACGCGCTCGACGAGCGCCCGCCGGCCGTCGGCGGGTTCCTCGGCGTCGGCGCGTTCGCGGGCGTGCAGGCGGACGAGGTCGTGGCAGCGGTACCGTCCGTCGTCCAGCCGTTCCAGCAGGCTCACCGACTCCAGTTCGGCGAGCAGTTCGCCGGCGGCCGCCGGTTCGAGCGCGGCAGCGGCGGCGACCGTGCCGGCGTCGAAGGCGGGGCCGGGCAGCCAGCCCAGGAGCCGGTACAGCCGGGCGGTGTCGGGGGGCAGGTCACGGTAGGCGACCTCGAAGACGGCGGACACGGAGCGCTCCCCTCGCAGGGCCAGTCCCGGCAACCGCCGGGCCTCGTCGGCCAGTTCCCCGGCCAGGGCGCCCAGGGGCGCGGCCCCGCGCGTGCGCCGCAGCCGGAGCGCGGCCACCCGCAGCGCGACCGGCAGCCCGCCGCACAGCCCGACGAGCCGCCCGGCGGCGTCCGGCTCCGCCGCGACGGCCTTCTCGCCGCACCACTCGGCGAGCATGTGCAGCCCGCGCTCGGTGTCCACGGGCGCCAGGGGCATCAACCGCGCGCCGTCCAGCTCCAGTTCGTCGAGGGTCGCGTTGCTGGTGACGAGCACGACGCTGCCGGCGCCCTTGGGGATCAGGGGCCTGACCTGCGCGGGCTGCGTCACGTCGTCGAGGAGGACGAGCAGCCGCCGCCCGGCCGTGCGCGAGCGGAAGTCCTTGGTCCGCTCGGCGAGGGCCGCCGGAATGTGCACGTCGTCGACGCCCAGGGCCCGCAGCCCCTCGGCGACCGCCTCGGACACGTCCCCGCCCGTACGCTCGCGCAGCTCCCGGAAGTCCACGAACAGCTGCCCGTCCGGGAACAGCCCCCGCACCCGCTCGGCACTACGGCAGGCCGTGGAGGTCTTGCCGACACCGGGCAGCCCGCTGAGCACCCCGATCCCGACGTACGAACCCGCGCCGGCGACTCCGGCGCACCACTCCTCCAGCGCGGACAGGTCCTCGACCCGGTTGACGAACCGGAAGGTGAGCGGCGGGACTTGATCGGGCCTGCCCCCGGCCCCGGCGGCGGGCTCCTCGGCGACGTGGAAGTGGATGCCGCCGTGGTTCGCCCCGAACTGGAAGGCGTTGCCGTGCACGGCTCCGGAGAGCTCGTTGCGGACACCGGGGGGCGGCGCTGCGGGGGGTAACGGGCGGTCGGGCTCGGGCAGGCCGGCGTACGGGACCGCCCCGGCGGGCTCGGGCCGGCCGATGCGCGGGGACGGCCCAGCGGGCTCAGGCCGGCCGGTGGGCGGGAGCGCCCCAGCGGGCCCGGGCAGACCAGCACACGGAACCGACCCAGCGCCCTCAGGCCGACCGGCGCCCGGAACCGCCCCAACAGGCCGAGGCCGGCCGGCGTCCCGGGGCTCCCCGGCCCCGTACGGCCCGCCGCCGGGCACCCCGCGCCCGTACGCACCGGCGGGCTCAGGCCGATCAGCGCCCGGAACCGACCCGGCAGGCCGAGGCCGGCCGGCGTCCCGGGGCTGCCCGTGCCCGTACGCACTGACCCTCTCGGCCGCCTCAGCCGCCCCGGGCGCCCCAGGCGCCCCTGGCGCCTCGCGCGTCACGCCGCCCCCGGGCCGCCGCCGCCCGGACCGCCGATGCTGATCCCGCCGTGGATCTGCCCGCTCTGCACGACGCTCCCGTGCACGACCCCGCTCACGGAGTTGCGCACCCCTCCGGCGGGCTCCCCGCCCTCGGGCTCCAGCTCCGCCAGGAGCCTCCGCAGTTCCTCCGCCGCCGCCGGATCCGCCTGCAGTACGCGCCGCAGCCGCATCCGCCACCCGGCCTCGATATCGGCGACGAGCGGCGCGTCCTCGGCCGCCCGGGCCGCCACCAGCTCCTCCCGCGCCTCGCTCAGCTCCTCGCCGGCGGCCTCCTCGTCCCCGCCCCGGGCGAAGAACCAGGCGAGCCGCCCCTTGGCCTGTCCCCAGGCGTCCGACACCATCACCCCGACCAGCGTCGTCGCCCCCGACGCCGCCAGCGCCGCCAACTCGGCCTCCACGGAGCCCCCTTCGCCTCGTCCGTCCCTGTGCGATCGCACCGAGCCCACCGTAGAGAGCCCCCCGCCCCCTTGACCAGCCCGACCCGGGCCTGTCCCCGGCCCGGACCCGGCGCCCCGGGTGCCGGATCCGCACAGCCGCCGGTCCGGCCGCCAGGGTGTCTTCGTGCCGCACCAGGGGGAAGCACAGCACGTGACTACGCGCAGAACGTTCCTCGGCACCAGCGCCGCTCTCGGCACGACCGCGTTCGCCGGAGCCCCTGCGGCGCGGCCTTCCGCCGACATCACCCCGGCCCCGGTCTCCGAGCAGGACGCCAGAGCCGCGGTGCTGCGGATAGACACCGATATGCAGCACCACTACGACCTGCTGCGTGCGTCGGTGGCGCGGCATCTGGGCCCGGTGATCGTCGTCAACAACGACGCGAAGGGAGGCGAGTACTTCCTGGTCGACCAGGGCAGGACCGTCGAGCGCCTGCACCCGGTGGGCGAGTTGTTCGAGCTGGCGAAGTCGGTCGCGCACACGCCGCTGGGGATCTACGCGGTGGTGGCGCCCTACCTCAGCCCGAAGGTTCCGCCGGTCGGGAACGCGAACCGGATCGACCCGCACGACCTGGAACAGGTCGCCCACACCGGCCCGTCGTCGACGGCGTGGACCGAGCCACTGCAACAGTTCGCGGCGACGCTGAAAGCCGCGCACCAGAACCTGGCAGGCGCCAACCTGCCAGCGGCGCTGGAGGACGCCGGCCGGAGCATCCTCGACGGCGGTCTGGACTTCATCACGGACGCGCTCAGGGCCCGTTCCTTCGACATGCAGGGTTTCCAGGACTTCTCCAGCGCGGTGTACGACCACATCCGGACGACCATGTACTGGGCGTCGAAAGCCCAGATCGAGGGCGTCCACGCGCTGCTGCAACGGCGGCGGGCACAGCTGGGCGAAGCGCGCTGGTCCGAACTGTACGTCCTCATATTCGAGTTGTGGACGACGGCCGCCCTCAACCAGAACGCCATCATCATCAAGCCGTGCATGGACCAGAGACGGGCGGACAGCCACCTCGTCAACCAGATGATCGCGCAGTTCCCCTCCGACCCGGTCGCCACCGCACTCGACAACCTCGCCCGGATCGTGCAGGACAACATCGCCGCGGAAATGGTGTTCCCCACCGCACCGGACGTCGCGACCGCCCTGGCAGGCGAAGAAGACCTCCTGGCGCAGGACATCCTGAAACAGCTGAAGGGCTGCCCGTTCCACACGGCCGCGATCAGGAAGCCGTGAACAGCAGGACCGCGTTCTGCCCGCCGAAGCCGAAGGAGAAGCTCAGGGCGGTGTCCGCGCGGACGGGGCGCGGGGCTCCGGCGACGATGTCGATCTCGTGGTCCGTGTCCTGGGCCTGGAAGTTCGCCACCGGAGGCACGGTCCGGTGGCGGAGCGCGAGGACGGTGTAGGCGGCCTCGATCGCCCCGGCCGCACCGAGGGAGTGGCCGATGACGCCCTTGGGAGCGGTGACCGGTGGTGTGCGGTCCCCGAAGACCCGTGTGAGGGCCGCTGCCTCCAGCGCGTCGTTCCTGGGGGTGGAGGTGCCGTGCGCGTTGATGTGCCCGATGTCGTCCGGCCGGCATCCGCCGTCTTCGAGGGCGGCGGCGATGGCCTGTAGTACGCCCCGGCCCTCGGGGTGCGGGGAGATGGGGTGGTGTGCGTCGGCGCTGGCCCCGTAGCCGCGCAGCAGGGCCTGCACGGGTGCCCGGCGGGCCCGTGCGGCGGACAGTCGTTCCAGTACGAGGACGGCGGCGCCCTCGCCGAGGACGAATCCGTCGCGTGCCGTGTCGAACGGCCGGCTGGCGAGGGCAGGTTGGTCCCGGCGCCGGGACAGCGCTCGCATCCGTGCGAAGCACGCGGAGGAGAGGCGGTTTCGTGCTCCCTCGGTGCCGCCTGTCAGCACGATGTCGCACGTGCCCGAGCGCAGCAGGTCCCGCGCGACTCCGATCGCGGTAGCACCTGAGGCGCACGCGGTGGAGACGGTGAAATTCGGCCCCTGCGCCCCCAGGTCGAGCGCCACCTCTCCAGCGGCCATGTTGGGCAGGCTGCGTGGCATGGTGAGCGGGGAGACGCGCTCCGGCTTTCCTGTGTGGAGGTGCTGGAACACGGTTTCGTAGGTGTTCAGGCTGGTGCTCCCGACGCCCAGGACGACTCCTACCCGTTCCCCTCGCCAGGCAGTGGGCTCAAGGCCGGCGTCGACGACCGCCTGCCGGGCGGCTACCACGGCGAACTGGCTGAAGGGGTCCAGGCGTTGGGCGAGCCGTCCGAGCTCCGCCTCGGCGTCGAAGTCCATGACCCGGCAGGAGAAGTCGACGGGCAGTCCTTCCAGGAGGGGGTCGGTGGTGGCCACCGAGTGGCCCCGGCACAGGGTTTCCCAGTTCGCCTCCACGGTGTTCCCTGCCGGAGTCACCAGGCCAAGACCGGTGATGGCGATGTCAGGTCGCCTCATCGAACACCTTCGCCGCCTCGCCGAGCGTGGCGGACGGGGAGAGGTCCAGGGCGCTGTCGGGCAGAACGATCCCGAACGCTTCCTCGGCCGTCACCACGAGTTCCATCAGGGCCAGTGAGTCCATGTTGAGGCTCTCCAGTGTCGCCTCGGCCGAGAGCTCCTCGGCAGGTACCGGAATCCCCAGGTGTTCGGTCAGCAAGGCGATGAAATTTTCGGGAAGCGCAGGCCGGTCCAAGGGTCGCGTCATGCCAACAGCTCCTGTTCTCTCACGGGGACAGGGGGAGAGCCTTGTCCGGATTCCTGGGTGCGTACAGCGCACGAGCCCGGGCCGCCCGCGTCTCAAGCCGTTTCTCGTACAGGCCGATGCGATCCTGCGCCTTTCTGCCGGCCGGGCCGAGGCCGGTCGCCCTCATCACCGAGAGGGCGCGCAGCAGCGGCAGCACCACGTGCTCGCGGTGGACGTCCAGGTTGTAGATGCCGGCCTCGGCGATGCGCGCGGCCCGCGTCTGGAACCCCGGGATGCCGGCCCCCGGCATCCGGAAGCCGCACAGGACATCCGCCAGGGCCGTCATCGCGTCGTCGGGAAACACCTGGAGCGCTTCGGCGAACACCCCTCGGTAGAACAGCATGTGCAGGTTCTCGTCGGTCGCGATCCTGGCCATCAGCATCTCGCCCACCCGGTCACCGCACAGCGCCCCGGTGTTCCGGTGGGCCTGCCGGGTCGCCAGCTCCTGCACAGTGGCGTACGCCAGGCCGTGCAGCACCGTGGACCAGCGGAGGGTCCACCCGGCCGCCACATGTTGCATCCGCAAATGTTCGAGGGTGACGGGATCCACCGCCCGGCGGGCGTGAATGAAGGCGCGCAGCGCGGACGAGTGCCGGTCCTCCTCGGCCGTCCACCGGTGGTTCCACGTGCCCCAGGCTCCGTCCCGACCGAGCCGCACCGAAATATCGAAGTGGTAACTCGGCAGGTTGTCCTCGGTGAGGAGGTTGATGACCAGGGAGTCCTGTACGGCCGGCGGCAGAGACGACTGTTCCGGCTGCCAGGCGGCACCCTCCAGCGGCCCGTCGAAGTCCCGCGCCCCGCTCCACGGCACGAACTGGTGCGGCAGCCAGTCGTGGGCAACTGCGAGATGGCGTTCCAGCAGTCGCTCCACCGACGGCTCCAGCTCCCGCAGTACGCTCTCCGCCGCAGCAGGAGTCACCCCTGCTCACCTCGCTTCCTCGTGCTGAACGTGCGTACAGTTCCGCCCCTTTGCGTTCCATACCTGATGGGAGTATGCAGCTGATGCGGCGTCTGTATGCGGGCTGTGAACGGGAGTTGATACGCGGAAAGGGGCAGGCGCGGGCGCGGACATCGCGTACGCACGCCGGTGGGGCGACCCGGGACACCCGTGCCCTCAAGAGGCGAGCCATGTCATCCGTTCGGGTGGTTCCATACGCCTATGTAGGTCACATGGAGTAATCAGGGGGTCGCCGGGGAGGCTCGTCGGGAGCTCATGGGAGGTGCCGATGCCCGCTTCCAGCGGTGTGACTCCATCCACCCCCGGCCCGGAAGGCGAACCCGGCGCCGAAGGTCGCACAGCGCGCCCCACCTCGCGCGTGCTGCTGCCGCTGACCGCGGCACAACGCAAGATATGGCTCGCCGAGCAGGACGCGTGCGATGGGCATGAGGCGTACCGGATCAGCCAGTGCGTGCACATCCACGGGCCGGTCGACACAGGGCTGTTCGAAGCGGCGATGAGGCAGATCCTTGCCGAGGCCGACACACTGCGTGTGCGCATCGCCGACACTCCGGACGGTCCCGTGCAGGAAGTACATCCGGCGGCCGACACCGCTTGGGCGTGTATCGACGTCAGCGGTGAGCCCGATCCGCACAGCGCGGCGCGTCACTGGATCGCGGCAGACATGGCCCAGCCGATCGACGCGGCTCGCGGCCCGCTCTTCCGGTGCGCGTTGATCGCGCTGCGGGCGGACGACTGGCTGTGTTACCTCAGCGCCCATCACCTGGTGACGGACGGCTTCAGCCTCTTCCTGATCACGCGCCGGTTCACGCAGGTGTACACGCTGCTGGCCGCCGGGGAACCGGTGGGAGCGTCCCCGTTCGGATCGCTGGCCGACCTGGTGAAGGCCGACCTGGACTACCGGTCCTCGCCGCAGTACGCCGCCGATGGAGCCTATTGGACTCGGACGTTCAGCGATCCACCGGACCCGGCGCCGCTGCCCGCCCGCCCGGCCCTCGCGGGCCGGCAGGACGTCCAGCAGGACATGGCCAGCGGGTACCTGGCCCCACTGGCCGTCTGTACCAGCGGGGACCGTCCGCTCGCGCGCCCGGAGGCGCTCCACCGTGCGACCCGGCTCGCCGGGGTCGCACGGTCGCGGTTCGTCTGCGCCGCGGCGGCGGTGTACGCGCACCAGCTGACGCGGGCACCCGAGGTGGTGATCGGTCTGGCCGTCACCGGCCGTCCGCGGCGCCACCTCTTGACCACCCCGGGCGTGATCCACAACATCGTGCCCCTGCTCCTGAGGGTCCGCTCCAGCATGCCGCTGGCCGAACTGCTCACCCAGGTCGACCACGCGATGAACCAGGCGGTGGCCCATCAGCGCTACCCCGGTGAGGATCTGGCCCGTGACCTCGGTCTGCCGGGCAGCATCGCCTCCCGGTTCTCGCTGATCGTCAACGTCGTGCCGTACGGTCGTCCCCTCAGCATGGCCGGCAGCTCCTGCACCGTCTCCGGCGTCCGCGTCGCCGCCGGCCGGCCTGCCCGCCTGAAACTTCTCGCCCTGGACCGGTGCGACGACGCCGGTCTACGGCTGGAAGTACAGGCCGCCCGCGAGCAGTACACCCGGGCCGACCTGGCCGGCCACCAGCAGCGGCTGCTGCTCCTGCTCGACGCCATGACCACCGCTGACCCGAACCGGCCCGTCGGTGCCTTCGATCCGCTGCCGGCTGCCGGGCGAACTCGGCAGCCGGCAGCCGACACCGGTGATCGGGCCCGGCCGTGACCGCCCACCAGGCTGCCGGAACCGTCCCGGCCACAGGCGGGACGCCCCCCGGCCACGAAAAGGCCGTCCTGGCGGTGGTCTCCGCCGCCGCGTTCATGGCCATGCTGGACAACCTGGCCGTCACCAACGCGCTGCCCAGCATGGGCGAGAGCCTCGGCCTGGGCATCAGCGGACTCCAGTGGGCCGTGGCGTCGTACACGCTCGTCCTCGCCGCGACCCTGCTGTCCTCGGGGGCGGTCGGAGACCGGCTGGGGCAGCGGCGGGCCTTCCTCGCCGGGCTGCTCGGTTTCATGGCGGGCTCCGCCCTCGGTTCCCTGGCGACCACCCTGGCCGCGATGGTGGCCGGGCGCATCGTGCAGGGGCTGGGCGCCGCCGTGCTGCTGCCGGCCGGCGCGGCGCTGCTGCGCCACGCCTGCCCCGACGCCACCGCGCGGGCCCGCGCCCTGGGCGTACGGGGCGCGGTCGGCGGGCTCGGGGTGGCGCTGGGCCCGGCCTTCGGCGGCCTGCTGACGCAGGCCCTGGGCTGGCGCAGCGTGATGTGGATCAACTTGCCCATCGGTGCGGCGGCGCTGGCGGCCGCCTGGCGGGTGCTGCCGCGCCCGCCCGCCGCACCCGTGCGGTGGGATCCCGCCGGGCAGGCGCTGGCGGTCACCGGGCTCGGCAGTCTCGTGTACGGCCTGGTGCAGGGGCCCGTCGACGGCTGGAGCGCGCCGGGCACGGCGGCGGCTCTCACGGTGGCGGCCCTGACGTTGCCCGCCTTCGCCCTCGTGGAAACGCGTGCATCCCGGCCCCTGCTGGACCCCGCGCTCTTCCGCGACCGGGAGTGCCGTGCCGTCACCGCGTCCTGCTTCTCCTCCAGCGTGGCGCTCTTCGGCGGAACCTTCTTCCTGAGCCTCTTCCTGCAGAACGTTCTGGGCTGGTCGCCCGCCGGGGCCGGGACGGTGTTCCTGTCGGCCTCGGCGTTCATCGTGCTCGCCTCACCCGTCGCCGCCGCACTCACGGTCCGTTTCGGCGCGCACGTCCCCCTGGCACTGGGCCTGGGGCTCGACGCTCTCGCCCTGGCCGGATTGAGCTGCTTCGGCCGGCAGGCCGCCTACGCGGACTACTGGTGGCTGCTGCCCGTCCTCGGCGCCGGAACGGGGCTGCTGTTCGTACCGGCCACCATCACGCTCGTCGACCGCGCTCCCGCGGCCCACGCCGGCACGGCCTCAGCGGTGGTCGACACCCTGCGGGAGGTGGGCGGCGTCGTCGGTGTGGCCGCGCTCGGCGCCGTGCTGACGGCCCGCATGCGCGGCACTCTCCACGACCGGGCAACACGGGCCGGCCTCGCGCAGGACACGGCGGAACACCTGGTACGAACCGTGGTCACCGGTGGCCCGGCGCACGGGCCGGACGCCGGACCCCGCCCGGCTACAGGCGCCCCCTACGTGACCGTCTGGGCCGAGGACTCCTTCGTCGACGGACTGCATCTGGCCTTGCGCTGCGGGGCCCTGGCCCTGGCCGGCACGCTCGTACTCGTCCTGGCCCTGCTGAGCCGCCGGGGCACACAGCCGCAGCCGGAATGACAGCCGAGGACAGACAGGCCGGCTCAGACTCAGGGAACAGCGCCTCCGTAGCCACATCCGCTTCTGCCGCAAACACAAGGGAGAAGGACAGTGAGCGGCCAGACCGATCAGCACAGCCGAGCAGGCGCCACCGCTGCGGACATCCAGGCCCACTACGACGTCGGCAAGGAATTCTACGGACTGTGGCTCGACCCCGACCTGACGTACTCCTGCGCCTTGTGGGACGGCATCACCGGCGATCCCGCGCGCACCGACCTGCTGCTGAAAGCACAGCACGCCAAGCTCCGGTACCACCTCTCCCAGGCCGGCATCACGGCGAACGACCGGCTGCTGGACATCGGTTGCGGTTGGGGCAGCCTCCTGCGGACGGCCGCTGAAGAGACCGGCGTCCGGCACGCGGTCGGCCTCACCCTCAGCACCGACCAGCACGCACACGCGTGTTCACTCGGGCTGCCCGGAGTGGACATCAGGATCCAGGACTGGCGTGACCACGAGCCGGACACGACCTACGACGGCATCGTCTCGATCGGCGCCTTCGAGCACTTCACCCACGTGGACATGTCCCGCGACGAACGGATCACGGCCTACCACGCCTTCTTCGCACGCTGTGCCGCATGGCTGCCACCACTCGGCCGCCTCAGCCTCCAGACCATCGCACTGACCGACGGCCATGACCTCGACGGCCCGGTGCCCGCCTTCTTCGCCCGCGAGATCTTCCCCGGCTCGGCATTGCCTCGCCTGTCCGACATCACCACCGCATGCGAGCCGTACTTCGCGATCACCGCACTGCGCGAGGACAGCGCGGACTACGTACGCACCCTGCGCGCCTGGTCCACCCGGCTGCTCCAGGCCCGGGACAAGGCCGAGTCACTCGTCGGGCCCGACACGTATCGGCGGTACCGCACCTACCTTCGAGCCAGCGAGATCGTCTTCACACGGCGAGCCTCCACGCTGTACCGCATCACGCTGCGCCGATTGCGGTGCCGCCCACGGTAGTTCGCCTGCCGGCACGACGTGCCGGTGTCCGGGCCGAGCCGGCCGGTGGGCAAGAGTCGCACCGGCCCCGAGCGATGCCCGAACCACCCCGGCCGCCCCACGGAAACCTGCCGGTCAGCACCACAGCCGCTCGCCGCCCCCGGACGCGCTCCACCCACCAAAGCCGCATCCGCTAGGCTGTCCCTGGTCGGCTCACGCTGTAGGAGGCCACCCCCTCGCGGGGACTTCCGCACCGCGCTGACCAGCGGCCTCCGTAGCTCAGGGGATAGAGCACCGCTCTCCTAAAGCGGGTGTCGGCAGTTCGAATCTGCCCGGGGGCACACTGCGGTAACGCGCTGACCTGGGGTTTCTCCCCAGGGAGGCGTTCCATTCGGCCCCGGACTCCTCGTCCGGGGCCGTTCGCGTGAGCGGACGGGCCGCCGAGCTCCGAAATCTCCGCCACCGGATCAGCACCATCCGTTACGGACTCCGGCCGGACTGGTCCGCATACCGTCCGCCCCGCCCCGGGCGCCCTGCCTGACAGCACACAGCGCCGAGCCCGTGCCGCGGCGCGCAAGCCTGCCGATCCCATCCACACCCACTGCCCCCTCAGGCAATGATCGAAGCATGGCCTCACCGCCCTCCCTCTCCGAGCTCCGCCGAGCCAAGTTCGCCCGACGGCTGCCCGACGAGCTGTCGAAGCTCGTCGGCCCCGCCCATGGGACTGTGAACCTGCCTCTGCACCTGGCGTGGTCCGGGCTGACCGAGTTCGACCTCGACCGGCCTCGTCTGCGCATGAGCTGCTACCGCATCGTCCTGGCCGAGGGCCTCCATGACGACCTGGTCGAGCTCCTCAACCACGACCTGCTCATCAGCATGTGGCCAACCTTGCGCACTCTGATCAGTCGGGACCTCCGCGACGTCTGGGAAGCCGCCTTTGCCGAACTGGCCGCGCACACCCAGGCTGTTGCATGAACCTGACGGAACTGCATCGCCGCCTTCTCGCCGACGTCCTTGCCGTGGGCACGCCCTACCCGCTCGCGCTTACGGGCGGCTATGCCGTCCAGGCTCACGGCCTGGTCCACCGCCTCAGCCAAGACCTTGATGTCGCCACCGAGAACCCTGCGGGCATGGCAGAGATCGCCGCCACCGTACGCGCGGGGTTGGAGGAACGGGGGTGGCTGGTGAAGGCGCTGGAGCCGTTTGCTCGGCATCGCATCGAGAGGGGGCGCCGCCGGCGGGAACACGCAGCCCTACCGTGTGACCGTGAACAGTCTCCGCTCGGTCTCGCTCACGTGCGCCACCTTCCGTGTGCGGCTGTCCAGTGCGCGTGCATCTGCTCACGGTGCCGGGCTTCCGCCGTCCAGTCGCCCCGGGCGGCGTCTGTGTACCGGGCGTGGGTGAGCCGGATGCGCTCGGCGCAGCCGGTGTCTCCGGGGACGATGGCGCTCGGCCCGAACGAGTGCGGCACGGTCACGACCGGGCGCAAGCGTGGTGCAGTCATGAGTGCGCCTCCCGCCGGTGGCGCTCCAATTCAGCCTCGATCCGGGCCACTTTGCTCATCGGGTCCAGGCGCCGTGCGGTGGCCCGCAGCACGATGAGACGCAGGCACTCCCGGCACGCCGGGGACGAGGCTAGCCAAAGATCATTTCTCGGTAGCTGTTACGGATCTCGGTGAGGGGCTGGCGGTCGCGGGTGTAGTAGAGCTTGTTGGTCAACAGGATGGCCCAGGTTCCCTGTTTGGGGGAGATCCACATACCGGTCCCGGTAAAGCCGTAGTGGACGTAGATCCGGTCAGCGGGGTTTGTGCCGGGAGCAGGGTGCCAGAAGAGACCACGGACGGGTTCCAGAGCGCCGGTCTGGACGGTCAGAGACTCCTCGACCCAGTTCGGCCCGAACCCGGGTGCTGTGGGGGCTGTGGCGGGGTCGAGCATGTAGCGCAGGAAGCGGGTGAGGTCGTCGAGGAGAGAAAAAGTGCCGGCGATGCCGCAGACTCCACCGAGGAGGCGGGCGGAGAAGTCGTGGGCGATGCCCTTGAGGTGGCGGCCGGTGCCCTCGTCGAGCTCGGTGGGGGCGCAGCGGGCGGCCAGCTCGGCGTGGAGGGGCCCGAAGCGGGTGTGGATCATGCCGAGCGGCTGCCAGATGCGGGTACGGGCGAGCTGGTTCAGAGGCTGGCCGGAGAGGTGTTCGGCGAGGTAGCCGAGGATGAGGGCGGCCCGGTCGGTGTATTCGACGGCTTCGCCGGGGGGCCGGTGCAGGGCCTCGTGAAGGACTCCGGCCCGGATCGTACTCGGGTCGGTTCCGTAGAGGTTCTTCAGCTGGGCCCGCAGCGGAACACCGGCGGTGTGGGTCAGCAACTGCCGGGCAGTGACCTGGCCGAGCGGGTGGCCGGTGACCTCGGTCCAGAAACCGTTGAGGGGTTCGTCGAGCGGGAGAGCGCCGTCTTCCCACAGGGCGCCGATGGTGGACCACACGGCGAGGATCTTGGTGAGGCTGGCGACGTCGAAGACGGTGTCCGGCCGCATGGGGAGGTCCGGCTGAGCGGGGTCGAGGGCGCCGGCGGTGCCGCCGGCCTGGATTCCCGCGGCGTTGCCCGTGGCCCATACGGCGCCGGGGTAAACCTTGGCGCGGACGCCGCCCGCCACGAGCTGCTTGATCGTCTCGGTGCTGTCTGCCATGAGCATCTCCGATGTCGTGGTGCGGGCCCGCCCGTCAGCGTAGTGACGTGGGCGGGCCCGGTTAGGGAAGGCGGGGGTGCGTCAGCTGATCCGGTGGCCGAGTTCGGTCAGGGCCTTGGCAGTGGCGCTGAGGGGGTAGCGAGCCGCGTTGCTGCGTCCGGCCTGCTGGAGGGCCGGCAGCAGGCCGGGGGTCGTACGGAGCCGGTCGATGTCGCGAGCAAGGGCGGCGGGGCGGGTGAAGTCGGTGGCGATGCCGGAGGCGGCGAGGATGTCGGCCAGGCCGGGGACGGGTTGGTAGAGCACGGGAAGGCCGCGTGCCTGGGCCTCCAGGGCGACCAGGCCCATGGCTTCCAAGGTGGTGGAGGGCATGACGAGCAGGTCGTGGTCGGCGAAGGTTCTCCACAGCTGGGGGCGGCGGAGCCAGCCCTCCTGTTGCTGGAGTTGTGCACCGCACTTGCGTACCCGTCCGGCCGGTCGTGACCAGTGACGGCCGGACGGGGTCTGGAACCTGCCTCCCCCGGCACCTGGACCAGATCAGGGAGAGGCAGGGGTCTATGGGTACGCCCGTCAGGGAGAGGACGGGTCCGTGTCGGCGTCTCGGCTTCCCGTGCCCGAGGCGTTGGACGATGCCAACAGTGCACGCAGAACGGCGACTTGTTCGGTAACGGCTTCGGCCCAAGCAGGGGTCGGGCCGAGGTGCTCACGCACTGCCTCCTTCAGCGCAGCACTGAACTCCGCTGACTCCACAATGCTTTGCTCGGCTTCCGCCGCGCTGATGGGGGTCGGCGCCGGCAGGGACACACTGCCCTCCCGTGTGACCGTGAACGGTCTCCGCTCACCCTCGCTCACGAGCGCCACTTTTCGTGTGCGGCTGTCCAGTGCGCGTGCATCTGCTCGCGGTGCCGGGCTTCCGCCGTCCAGGCACCCCGGGTTGCGTCCGTGTACCGGGCGTGGGTGAGCCGGATGCACTCGGTGCAGCCGGTGTCTCCGGGGACGATGGCGCTCGGCCCGGACGAGTGCGGCACGGTCACGACCGGGCGCAAGCGCGGTGCAGTCATGAGTGCGCCTCCCGCCGGTGGCGCTCCAACTCGGCCTCGACCCGGGCCACTTTGCTCATCGGGTCAAGGCGCCGTGCGGTGGCCCGCAGCACGATGAGACGCAGGCACTCCCGGCACGCCGGGGACTTGGGGGTCGTGGTGCTCACCACAGGTTCGCTGCCTTCCGGCTCTGAGCATTGATGGCCGCGACGCGTTCGCTCAGCGACCCCTTGCAGGTGACATGCGCCGTGCGCCGGTGACGTGCCCAGCCGTGGAGGTACTGAGTGACGGCCGTGGCATTTCCGCGCTCTGTGGCCGCTGCGATGGCGCGGCGGAAGACAGCGCACACGCCGCAGCGCAAGTGTGTCTTCACCGTGCCGCCGCCCCTCTTGCCGCTTCCATGTCGGCATGGGTTGCGCGGTGGTAGTACCGGGTGTGACATAGGGCCCCACCATCCAGGGGCTCGATGGTGAGTTCGTGAAGTTCCGAGTCCCATGCCATCGCACGACCGATACGGTCCGAAGCTGTGTCGACAACGAGTGTCTTGGGCATGGGGACCCACGGCCCAGCGCCTGATCGCTTCGCTGCGAAAACGCTGCCAGAAGGGCTCGCGGCAACGGCCTGCCACAACTCCCCTTCGCTGTGCGGTCGCACACGATCCGGCTCGGACATCCACTCGATACCTACGCCCACCGGACGGAGCCACAGCATGCCTTCGACAGTGCTGACGAGTCGGCCGATCTTGTCGCCGCGGTGTGTGCCTACCAGCCACACACCGGGCACCCAAGTCGCCGCTGATTGCGGCAACTTCATGGTCACACTCCTCATCTCCCGCTCCATGTCGGCGACATGGATGGGTCAGCGAGCGCCCAGGATGCTCCCGCAATCCACGACATGCAAGCTCTCACACTGAATTACCCGCGAAGGTGACATGCATTGCTAAGCGAGGCATCCGGTGCTTTCATTCCGTGTGACCGAAGTCCTTCAGATCGGGGTAAGGGAAGGGGTGGGGATGACTGACGGACCCACAGGATCAACCGTCCCAAGGCGACAGTTGGGGCGATACCTACGCGACCTGCGCAACAACGCGCGACTCACAGTGCGAGCGGCAGCGCTCAAACTGGAATGGTCCGAGGCCAAGATGTGGCGCATCGAAACAGGGCAAACGTCCCTACGAAGCCTCGACGTTGAGGCCATGTGCAAGATCTACGGGGCACCCCCGGACCTCACAGAGGGACTGATGGCCCTCGCCAAGGAAACCAAGGCAAAAGGCTGGTGGCACGCGTATGGCGATGTGATTCCGGAATGGCTGGACCTCTTCATTGGCCTGGAAGAGGCGGCAACCCGTATCTCCTGGTACGAGGACGTGTTGGTTCCCGGGCTGATGCAGTGTGAGGAGTACGCACGCACCATCATCCGCGCACACCTCCCGCACCAGGAAGCTGACGAAATCGAGCGACGCGTTCACGTGCGCATCGCTCGCCAAGCCCTTCTCACCCGGGCCACTGACCCCACCAACCTGAGGGTTGCGCTCAACGAAGCCGTGGTTCATCGGCCAATCGGCGGCAACAGGGTGATGGCCGCGCAACTTCGGCACATCGTCACGGTTGGGGATCTCCCCAACGTCTCTGTGCGTGTGGTTCCGTTCGGCGCCGGCTTGTTTCCTGGCGTGCTGTCAGGCCCATTCGTCGCCTTGCGCTTCCCAACCGGCAAGGATGGTAGGCACACCGAGCCGCCCACCGTGTACGCAGACAGCTACACGGGAGCGCTCTACCTCGACAAACCCAA
Source organism: Streptomyces gamaensis (assembly GCF_042656465.1). NCBI lineage: Bacteria > Bacillati > Actinomycetota > Actinomycetes > Kitasatosporales > Streptomycetaceae > Streptomyces > Streptomyces gamaensis. The sequence continues at coordinate 25,555 of NZ_JBHSPB010000010.1, read as the reverse complement.
CGAAGTTGAGCGCTATGAAACAGCGTTCACGAACATCTGGGAGATGGCGCTCGACGAAGAGGACTCGCGGCGCCTCATCTCCGAAGTGGCAGGGAGCTATGAAAGACAGCACGGCTGACCTCATACACGCAGCCTGGAACAAGTCCAGTCACAGCAACGGGGAAGGGGCATGCGTCGAAGTCGCGAGTGGCGTTTCGGACGTCGTACCGGTGCGCGACAGCAAGCACCCGAGCGGGCCTGTACTGACCTTCTCCGCTGCCTCCTGGTCCTCGTTCGTCACTGACGTCAAGGAGACCAAGCGCAGCGTGTAACCTCGTAGTACCCAGTCCGGCTCATACCGGCCGGGAATGAGCCCCGGCCCACTACCAGCGGGCCGGGGCTCTCCGCGTCGGCCTGGTCAAAAGCGCGGCTGAAGCTGCGCTGGCCAAGTCATCCGCCGCCCACAGCGGGATCCTGCATACCGAGCGCCCCGCCCAACCAGCGGGGGCCACCGTCCAATTGCCTACCGCTCCGCCTCATCCCAAGTCGCGTAGCCCGTGGCCAGCGTCGCTGCAAACTGAGCCCGCAGGTACGGGCCGGGGCTGGATCGTTCGGGCAAGCGGCTCAGTTTGCCACCCAACGGCTGTTGAGTGAGTCCTTGAGACCCGCTGTTGCTGGCGCGCGTTGACGCTCGGCTGCCATGCTGCGTGATCTCACACCTACTGAGTTGGGAGACCCCGCAGTGATCGTGATCGAGGTCCGGAACGCCGAACTGCTGGAGGCCCTCACACGCGAAGCCAAAGAGCGAGGGATCACGAACGCGGCGATCGTCAGCCTGATCGGCGCGGCCGACTCGTTCACCCTCTCCACCATGCCTGCGGACGATCCGGCCGACGACATGGTCACGGACTACGCGTTGCCCGCCGAGATGCACGGCACGGGCGAGATCGTCGACGGAGAGGTCCACGTCCACGCGACGATGGCGGTCGCGGGAGACAAGGGCCTCGCCGGACACCTGCGCAAGGCCGCCATCGGCCACTGGTTCGCTCGGGCCTACGTCGAGCCGATGAGCCCGTTGACCATGCGCTGATGGATCAGTGCCGCACGGGGCGCGCTGTGCCCATGCTGGTTGTCAGCTCGCGCAAGCTCGCTGGCCGCCGGGCAGACTTGTAGCGGCGTGATCGACATGCGGTTGGAGAGGTTCCGTTGACTGTTGGTAGGTCTGGTACGTCCTTGAAGAGCCTGCTGGAGGGCCGGGAGATCGTTCTGGCGCCGGGAGCGCCTGACTCGGTCAGTGCGCGTCTTGTGGAAGCGGCCGGCTTTCCCGCTGTGTATATGACGGGTTTCGGCGCCACGGCCAGTCGGCTGGGAATGCCGGACGTCGGTCTGCTCAGCCAGACCGAGATGACCGAGCACGCACGCAACATGACGCGTGCGGTGTCGATCCCGGTGATCGCGGACGCCGACACCGGCTACGGCGGGCCCAGCAACATCGACCGCACCGTGCACGAATATCTTCAAGCCGGTGCGGCAGCGATCCATCTCGAAGACCAGGCCATGCCCAAACGGTGCGGGCAGATGAGCGGTGTGCGGCTGCTGGACGCGGAGAGCAGCGTCAAGCGTCTGAGGTGCGCCCTGCGAGCGCGTGGGTCCGCGGACATGCTGATCATCGGCCGCACTGACGCTCTCCCCGCGCAGGGTATCGCCGAGGCGGTCCGGCGGGCCCGTCTCTACCGGGACGCGGGTGCCGACCTGGTCTTCGTCGACGGCGTCAAGAAGATCCACGAGCTGGAGGCGGTGGCCTCGGCGGTCGAGGGCCCCAAGGTGGTGTCCATCGTCGACGGCAACGAGACGACCGGGCTGACCGCCCTCGACCTCCAGGAACTCGGATTCTCCCTCGCCTTTTACGCCGTGACGGCTCTGTTCACCGCCACACGGGCCGTCGCCGACGCATTGGCTCACCTACGGGCTGCGGGAACCCCGGCGGGTGGTCCCCCGCAGCACACCTATGAGGAGTTCTCCCGACTCGTCGGAGCCGACTTCCACAAGGCCCTCGACGACCAGTTCGGCGGCTGAGACCCCGGTCCCACTCAAAGCGCTTCGAGCTGCTTGTTGAGCGCCGCCACCCGGCGCTGCAGCTGCTCGACGCGCCCTTCGTCCTCGCTCACCTGCTTCTTCAGCTCGGCGAGCCGTGGCGCATCGTGACGGGCAACAATCAATTCCTTCCCCAGTTCAAACTTGCGGTCCATGAGTTCGCGCCGCTTATCTTTTTCCTTTCGAGGGGTTGCATTGATTTGGGCGCTGATCTCTGCAATCCTCGCCGCGATCTTTGCGACGTTCCGGCTTTCCATTTCCGTCAGATCCCTCTTCCGCCCCTCAATGCGTTCCAGGTCGGAGCTCACCTCCTTGATCCGGCCACGCACAATTTCCTTGGCACGCTCCGTGGCCTTCCTTGCCCGCTCTTTCTCCAGCTCGCGCTTCAGCTCGTCCCGCTGGTCCTTGAACTTGTCGCCGGAAAAACAGCCCCTGATCCCGCCCACAATGGCCGCACCGAGCGCCCCTCCCATCGCGGCCCCTATGCTGTCCCTGTCTCCCCGGGCCGAGCTCAGAAAACTTCCCATGTCCCCTACGATTCTCTCGCACACGTCCCGCTTCGGCATTGCGGGCTTGGTGCCCAATTCCATGTCCCCGCCGCCGAACTGGAAGGCTATGCGAGGCGTACCACCCCCGCCCCATTGACTCCCGTTGCGTTCTTGGTCCGCTATTCCCGCAGGGATCTCCCAGCGCCGGCCTGTGGAGTCCAGCCCCGTGACAGCAGGGGGGTTTATTCCGTGGCCGTTCCCCTTGTACACCTTGTACTGATTGCGATAGAGGAACGAACCAGGGGTGTAGACCGAGAAATCGACCGCCCCGGTGCGTCCGCTGTACTGGAACCTGGCTCCCGCTCCTCCGCCGCCGAGCGGCGGAATATTTCGGTGAGCAGTGTTCTTGATGATGAAGCTCTTTCCTTCACCTGGCTTGATTTTCTTGGGCGGCTCCTGAAGGAACTCCCCCTGCACGTCGCTCGTCCACCTGTGGTGGATCTCGTCCGGCGTGTTGTTGTAGAGGATCACCTCCATCTGATGGGCGGTGGAAAAAGGGTCGTCGGAGAACTCCCACAGAGTCGGGCGACCGACCGGGGAAGCTGCGGCCGGTGCTGCGGAAATCGCTACTGAGGAGAGGGCCAACGTCGCCACGGTCGGAACCAGCAGCGCACGGGAGCACTTGGCGCGAATCGACCTTGCCTGCACGGTTTTGAAGATCTCTGCCATGCCCCCAGGCAACAGCCTCATCACAGGGCCAACCATGGCCAATTAGGCAAGATGCATATGCAATCGTCCCATCATGGATGTTCTGGACGAATGCCTCGCCCGGGAGTTGGTCACCGTACGCGCAAGGTCGCACACGGATAGCGAGGGGGTTGCGGTCTTTGCCTTCCCACCTCTTGACTCCGGACATAAAGGGTGGAAACTGGTCAATACACCAGACAACCGGTGAGAGCCACACCAGCCGATGGAGACGTCCAAAGGCCCGCGTGACCCCCATGTCGGCTCAACTGGCCAGGCCCCCGGAAAGGGCTCGACCGATACCGGAGTCGTCGGCGACGGCCGGGACGACGGATCGGTAGATGAGCACCGGGGGCTGTCGTATGCCCGCAGGCGCCCGCGGGCCCGTCCCCGTCCCACACGGGGCGCGCCCCCGCAGCGGCCGGACTCACCCCTCCGTCGGCGCCCCCGCCCGCAAGTGCTCCATCAGCCGCTGGAAGTCCCCCCAGACCGCCGCATCCGTGCCCTCCCCCAGCGGATAGTGCACCGCGGGCGCCCCCGCCGCCCCCAGCCGCACCGGCCGTACCTCCACCGGCGTCCGGGTCGCCCGCTCGACGCCCACGGCCCGTACGTCGTCGGCCCCCAGCGTGAACGCCACCGGGATCGGCGGGGCCTCGAAGTGCGCGGGGACCGTCAGATCACGGCGCGCTCGGCGCAGGGTCACCAGCATCGTGGCCAGGTGGTGTCCCGCGACCAGGGTGCGGGCGAGGGGCTCGACGGCGTCGAGGGGGATGTGCTCGTCAGGTCCGTAGCCGAGGGTGAGGGTCGCTTCCTCCGTGACCCCGCTCCCGGTGCGTGTCACCCGCAGCGTGGCGAGGCCGGGGCGCCCGGGGGTGCCGACGGCCAGCAACTGTGTGGGCTCCGGTGCCCTTTTGCGTGCCAGGTCCGTCAACTGGCGTTCGGACCAGGGCAGGTTGACGGGCTCGGCCGTGCCCCAGCCGGCCGGGCCGGAGCCGGTGAGCGCCGTCCATGCCGTGCGCAGGGCGCCGCCCAGTACGAGCGCCTCGTCCGGCGCGTGCACGGCGCGGAAGGAGACGACGAGTTGCCGTTCCCCGGTCACGGTGGCGTCGGCGAAGGCGTCGGCGACGGCCGTCTCGCCCTCCTCCGTGCGCGCGGGCGCGAACGTACCGTCCTGCCAGCGCAGTACGGCGCCGGAGAGCCCGTCGTAGTAGCCGCAGTCGGGGTCCTGGACGACCCAGCGGTTGGGGGCCCCGGTGAGGGCGGCGCGCAGCGGGAGGCCGAGGCGGACGTGCGGCGGGGTGACGATCTGCAGGGCGCGTCCGCTCGCGACGGTGGTGCGCAGGATGTCGGAGAGCCAGGCGGTCAGGGGGACGACGGGCCGGTCGGCGAGGACGACGGCGGTGGAGTCGGTGAGGACGTCCACGGCGGGCTGCCCGTCACCGGCCTCCGCGTACACGCCTGCGGCAGCGCCCCCGGAGATGTCCTCGCCCGCGCCCCCGGAACCACCCTCGGCCGCGCCCCCGGCCTCCGCGTCCGTACCATCGCCCCCGCCCACCTCCACCACATCCGTGGACCCCACCCCCCGCGGCCAAGTCCCCCCTCCCAGCAGCGCCGTGAGCCGTCCCGCCACGGACCCCGCCAGTCGTTCCGCCTCCGGTACGGCCGTCGACGCCCGTACCTCGGTCCACCAGTAGGGGCCGTCGCAGACGGCCGGGATGCCCAGCAGCCGTTCCGCCTCCCCCGGTACCTGTACCAGCAGGGGCGCCTCCAGGGAGACCAGTGGGCGCCCGTCGGCGGCGCGCAGCTGGATGACGGCGCCGTCGTGGCCGGCGGAGACGCCGAGGTCGGGGCCGCCCGCGTACAGGCCGGTCAGCAGGGCCATGGTGTCGGGCATGGCGGGAGTGAGGGCGATGACGTCCTTGGTCACAGGTTCTCCCCGTCGGCGAGCGCGGTCTGGATGAGCTGGTGGGGGCGGCCGCGGCGGACGAGCGTGCCGCGGCCGGCCGGCTGCGCGGACGCGTACAGCCCCGGGAAGAGCTGGCCCTCGGTGCGGTCGCCGGTCATGACGAGGGCGGCCGTGCCGGTCTCGCGCACGGTCTGCAGGAACGGCTCGTACAGTGCGCGGGAGGCGCCCGCCACCCGCCGGGCGAGCACGAAGTGCAGTCCGATGTCCTGCGCGGAGGACACGTACGGCAGGAACGGGGCGAGCGGCTGCTGTCCGGCGGTGGTGAGGATGTCGTAGTCGTCGACGAGGACGACGATGCGCGGCCCGCTGAACCCGGGCCGGTCACCCAAGGCGTCATGGTCGACGGAGGCGTCCGGCAGCCGCTTCTCCAGTTCCTTGGCGATGCCGGTGGCGAGCGCGCCGGCGAGCTTGGCGTTGTGCGCGTAGCCGCCCCGGTAGGGCTCGGGGACGGCCCCGCGCAGCCCGCGCCGGGGGTCGAAGACGGCGAAGACGAGGTCCTCCTCCCCGTACCGTTCGACGAACTGCCGGGCTATGAGCCGCAGAAGGTTGGTCTTGCCGCACTCGTTGTCGCCGAGCACCAGCAGATGCTGGTCGTGCTCGAAGAGGTCGAGCAGCACGGGGCTGAGCGTGTCCTGGTCGACGCCGATGGGCACGAGGGCCGGCTCGGCCGCCGTGTCCGGGAGTTTCCCGGCGGGCAGCCGCAGCGGCAGTACCCGTACGGGGGCGGCGGGTTCGCCGTGCCAGGTGGCCCGTACGGTCGCGGCGGCGTCCTCCAGCGCGGGGCCGAGGCCGTCCGCGGAGGGGGTCGCGTCGATGCGCGGGAGGGCGGTCTGTGCGAAGAGTCTGTCCTGGGTGAGGACGCGGCCCTGCGCGTCGGGGCCGAGGGTCTCGGCGAGTTTGCGGTCGACGGCCGAGTCGCCCGGGTCGTTGAGCCGCAGTTCCAGCTGCTGGCCGAACATCGACTGGGTGGCGATGCGCACGTCGTTCCAGCGCAGCATGCCGGCGACGACGTGGATGCCGTAGCCGCTGCCGCGCTTGAGGAGGTCGGCGACGCCGTCGTCCAGGGCCTCGAACTCGTCGCGCAGCGCCCCGAACCCGTCGATCAGCAACACCACGTCGGTGGCGCCCAGTTCGGGAAGCCTGCCCCGCTCGCGCAGCCGGCGCAGCTGGTCGAGGGAGTCGATGCCGTGCTCGCGGAAGAGCTCCTCGCGGGCGGTGAGCATGGCGCGTACCTCGGCGACGGTGCGGGCGGCCCGCTCGCGGTCGGCGCGTGAGGCGATGCCGCCGACGTGCGGGAGCCCGGACAGTGCGGCGAGCCCGCCGCCGGCCAGGTCGAGCCCGTAGACGGCGACGTCGTCGGGGGTGTGCGTCAGGGCGAGGGAGAGGGCGAGGGTGCGCAGCAGGGTCGTCTTGCCGGACTGGGGGCCGCCGATGACGGCGACGTGCCCGCCCGCGACGGTCAGGTCGAGGGTCCACTGCCCCTGCCACTGCTTCCCGGGGTCGTCGAGCAGTCCGAGCGGTACGCGCAGTGTGCCGCCGCGCGCTCCGGCCAGGCTCGTGCCGCGCTCGCTGACCCGTACGGGTCCGGCGGCCTCGTCGAGGGTGAGGGCGGCGGGCAGCGGCGGCAGCCACACGGCCCGTACGGGGGCCGCGGCAGCGCGCAACTGTCCGACCATGGTGGACATCACGGTGGGTCCGGTCTCGCGCTCGCGCATCGCCGGCGTCTCGCCGTCGGCGTGGGCAGCGGGCTCGTCGGGGCTGCTGAACGCGGGGTACGGCCAGGCCGAGGGCAGCGCGTCGGCGACGTCCTCGCGGGCGGGCCCCCGGTAGGCGCCGGAGACGAAACCGGCCTTGAACCGCTCGTAGGTGGAGGTGTCGACCTTCAGATAGCCGAAGCCGGGCAGCGGCGGCAGGTGGAAGGCGTCGGTGGTGTCCAGGACGGTGCGGGACTCGTCGGAGGAGAAGGTGCGCAGGCCCAGCCGGTAGGACAGGTAGGTGTCCAGGCCCTTGAGGCGGCCGCCCTCGATGCGCTGACTGGAGAGCAGCAGGTGCACGCCGATGGACCGGCCGATACGGCCGATGGACAGGAACAGGTCGATGAAGTCGGGTTTGGCGGTGAGGAGTTCACCGAACTCGTCGATGACGACGAACAGGTGCGGCAGCGGTTCGAGGTCGGGGCGTTCGCCGGCGCGCAGGGCCGCGTAGTGGCCGATGTCGGCGATGTTGCCGGCGTCCTTGAGGACCTGCTGGCGGCGCTTGACCTCGCCGGCGAGGCTGGTGTGGACGCGTTCGACGAGCCCGGCCTGGTTCTCCAGGTTCGTGATCACCCCGGCGACGTGCGGCAGGCCCGCGAACGGCGCGAAGGTGGCGCCGCCCTTGTAGTCGACGAGGACCATCGCCAGGTCCTCCGGCGGGTGGGTGGCGACCAGGGCGAGGACGAGCGTGCGCAGCAGCTCGCTCTTGCCGGAGCCGGTGGCGCCCACGCACAACCCGTGCGGCCCCATGCCGAGTTCGGAGGACTCCTTGAGGTCGAGCAGCACCGGCTCGCGCCGGTCGTTCACCCCGATCGGCACGCGCAGGAAGTCACGGTCGCCGCGCGGCGCCCACAGCCGGTCCAGGTCGAGGACGGCCGGGTCGTCGACGCCGAGCAGGGCGGGGAAGTCGACGGGACCGGACACCGGGGTGCCCTCGGCGGCGGACTCGGCCGACAGCCGCAGCGGGGCCAGCGTACGGGCCAGCCCCTCGGCGGCGGCGACACTCACCGCGTCCGAAATGCCCTGGGCCACGGGCGCGTTGGGGGTGCGCAGGTCCTCGACGGTGACCGTGTCCCCGTCGACGGTGATGCGCACACCGACCTGGTCGGGCTCGTGCACCTGCCGCTCCAGCAGGTGCAGCACCGTCACCCCCATGTCGGGCAGGCCGACCGCCGCGTCGGGGCGGGGCAGTTCGGCGGCCGTACCACCGTACTCGTCGCTGATCACCAGCAGCCGTCCGGCGAGCGTGAGGGCGTCCCGGCCGGCGAGCCCGCGCCGCACCTCGGCCGCGTAGGCGGCGCGCCGCCGCAGTTCACCGCCGACGAGACGGGCCAGCTGCGGCAGGCTCGGGGCGATCCGGCGCGCGGCGACGGGCCCGTCGTGCTCCTGCGAATCCAGCACGTGCGGAAGCCACTTGGCCCACTCCCAGTCCGCGATCCGCTCCCCCGGCACCCCGAGGGCGAGGGCCACGTCGTCGGGCGCGTGCGTGACGGCCGTCTGCACCAGCAGGGCGCGGGCGACCCGCAGGACACCCTCGCGGTCGCCGACGATACTGACGTTCCCGGCCCGGTCCAGGGGAACGGACAGCGGGAAGTCGGTGGCCGTGGTGTAGCGGGCGATCAGCGCGCGGGCCTCGTTGAGCATGAACGGGTCGGGCGGGGTGAGCACACCGCCCGAGGAGTTCTGCCCGATGCCCAGCTCCTGCACGGGCACGGCACCCGTACCGATCCGCACCCGCAGGAAGTCGCCGTCGGTGCGGCGGCGCTCCCACAGCCGCGCCGGGTCGCGCACCAGGTCGTACAGTGCCTGCGGCGGCGGACTGAGCAGCCGCGCGGCCCGCCGCCGCTCCCGCTCGGCCGTCCCCAGCTCCTCGCGCAGCTCCTCCAGGTATTCGAGGTAGCGCTCGCGCTGGGTGCGGCGGGTGCGCTGCGCCTTGCCGCGCTGGGAGAGGAACAGGGCGATCGAGCCGAGCAGCGCGACGACGAGCACGATCGCGCCGAGCCCCGCGAACTGGCTGTTGCGGATCACTGTCATCATGACGACCGAACTGACCACGCCGGCCATGGGCAGCAGCGCGGTCGCGGGCGTACCGGCCTTGCCCTCGGGCAGGTTGGGCGGCGGCTCCACGGCACGCGGCGCGGGGGCGGCGAGGGGGCGGGTGGAACGGGCGGGGCGGTGGACGAGCTGCTGGGTCATGGGGTACGCGCCTGTGGGGTGGTGGTCGTGGGGGCGGCGTGGGTCATCGGGTACGGGCGGGCGCTCATGGGGCCGCCGTCCTCATCGTGGATCCGTCGTCGTCATCGTGGATCCGCCGTCGTCATCGGGCACGTCCCGTGCGGGCGGCCCGTTCCATGGCCTCGGCGGCCAGGAGGGTGGCGGCGCGGCGGGTGGCCTGGCCGAGGAGTTCGGGGCGCAGCGGTCCGCCGGCGGCCAGGTGCCGGTCGTAGGGCAGGGGGACGACGGTGACGCCGGTCTCCTGAAGGTGCGCGGTCGCGGTCTTCGCGTCGAGCTGCATGTCGGGCGAGTTCGCGGTGAGGGCGACGACGGTGGTGGCGAGGGCGTGGTGCGGCAGGAGGGCGAGCCAGTCCAGCACGATGCGGGTGCCGTTGACGCCCTCGGCGGTCATGGGGGCGACGATGACGCGCGCGTGCGCGGTGTCCATGGCGGTACGGGCGACTTCGCCGGGCAGGCACTCGCAGTCGACGACGGTGACGGCGAAGTGCCGGCGCAGGGCGAGGATCACGGACCGGTACGTGCGCATCTCCAGGGGGCCGCCGACGCGTCCGGTGCTCGCGGGCAGCAGCCAGCCGCCGTCGGCCGTGGGCACGAGATAGCCGGTGACGTCCGCGAACTGCATGGCGGGCGTGAGGATCTGCGCGAGCTCGCGCGCCGACCAGCGCACCGACTCCGCCCCGAGCCGCACGGGCAGCGTGCCGAGCGCGGCGTCGGCGTCGAGGGCGAGGACGGCGTCGTGCCGGTAGTGCGTGAAGGTACGGGCGAGCAGCGCCGACGTCGTCGTCTTGCCGACACCGCCGCGGATGGAAGTGACGGCGATGACCCGCCCGGTGGTCACGGGCGCCTGCAACTGCGCGGCGACACGGGTCTCCTCCGCGACGTCCTGTGCCGCGGAGGAGGCGAGCTTGCGGATCGTCCGCCCGGTACGCCGCACCAACGAGTCACCGTGCTGCGGCCGCCCGAGCGCGAGCGAGAGCCGCGGGTCGAGGGTCGGCACGTTCTGGGGCGCGACGGCCGGCCCGGCCGCGGGCTCCGGTTGCTGCGGCCGCGTCGAAGATACGGGCGCGGACGGCACCGTCTCCGTGGGACCGGCCACCCCGGAACCGTGGCCGGCCACGGGTGGCCCCGGGGCGGCGGGGTCGGGGCCGACGGGACCCGCACCCGGAACCGGGCCCCCCGGAACGGCCTGCCGGGCACCCGGGGCGCCCTCCCCCGGCTCACCCGGAACCGGGGCCCTGGGGACAGCCTCCCCGGAACGCGAGACACCCTCCTCTGCGGCACCCGGAACGCGCCCTTGCGCACCCGGAACCGGGCCCCCCGGAACGGCCTGCCAAGCACCCGGGACACCCTCCCCCGGCTCACCCGGAACCGGGGCCCTGGGGACAGCCTCCCCGGAACGCGAGACACCCTCCTCTGCGGCACCCGGAACGCGCCCTTGCGCACCCGGCACCAGGGCCCCCGGGACGGCCTGCCGGGCACCCGGAGCGCTCTCCCCCGGCTCACCCGGAACCGCCGGCACAGACCCAGCCTCCCCGGGACGCGAAGCACCCTCCCCCTCCGCACCCGGAACCCCCGGCTGCTGCCGACGCCCCTGGCCCTGGTCCTGCCCCTGGCCCTGGCCCTGGCCCTGAAGGTCCCGCAGGACGTCGTCCTGCCAGCCACGCCGCGAGTCACCCTGAGACACGGTGAGACGCCCCCTAAGCGAAGGTCCCGAGCAGACGCCCGTACACGCCGAACACCCCGAGCACCAGCGGGAACAGGGCTATCACGCCCACCGACTCCAGCAGGTCCCCGAACCGCCGCAGCCGCACCCGTACATGCTCGGGCGGCTGCACCATCAGCACCGCGAACGGCACCAGCGCGAGCACGACGAGCAGCGCCAGCGGCCCGACGGCCCCGAGCCTCCCGCCGGGCGCGGAGTGCTCCCACCACACCCAGGCGAGCCGGCCGGCGACCACGGCCCCGGCGGCGAACAGCGCCACGACCTCCCCGGTCAGCGGGAACGCGCGGGCGCGCAGGGCCAGGACGAGCGCGGTGACGCACGCGAGCGGCACCGTCCACACGGTGGGCGCGCCCAGCGCGAGGACGCCCGCGACGGCGGCGGACGCGGCCACGACGGCCGTGGCGAGCGCGAGCCCCCGGTGCGTGGCGGAGAGCGCGGTGGAGACCTGGTACCGGCTGACGGACGTGCCGCGCGAGCGCCGGTCGTCGAGCCCGGACAGCCCGGAGGCCATCAGCGCGAGCCGGGGCAGCACACCCAGCACGACGAGGGACAGCACGGCCAGCACCGCACCCGCATGGGCGAGTTGGACCTCACCGGTGCCGGACTGAAGCCCCGCCGCGACCTCCCAGGCGAGCGCGCACCCGGCGACGGCCGCGCCCCCGGCAAGCCCGCCGCGCCCGAGCGGCGAGAACCACCCGAGCAGCAGCAGCGCCACAACAGCCGTACCGGCCATGCCTCCCAGCCGCAGCGCACCGGCCCAGTGGTGGGCGTCGGCGAGCGTCCAGACACCCAGGAGCCCGAGGGCGCCGCCGGTGACCAGGGAAGCTGTGGCGGAACCACGGTGCCCGGCACGCCCGAGCAGCACCCCGGCGAGAGCGGCGACCACGGCGAGCACGGCCAACGCCACACCCACCGCGCCCAGTTGGAACTCCTGCCGCGCCAACGCCCCGGCGGCCAGCGCCCACCCGACGGCGGCGATCCCGCTGACCACACGCCGCGCGGCGGGCCGCCAGCGCCAGGCGCGCACATCGAGATCGTCGGCGGCCTCGTCGGTGACGTCGTGCACGACGGGCGCGGACGGCGCGTCCTCTTCACGGACGAGCCGCAGCACGGCCCCGTCCGCGACCCCGGACTCCTCAAGGGACTTGTCCTCCGCGAGGACCGTCCCGTCGGCCGTGACGAGCTGCCGCAGCATGGGCCGGTCGGCAACAGGGTCGTCGAGCAGCCGCAGCACTTCCGGCAACAGCCGCCCCACAGGCTCGTCCGAGGGCAGCACAAGATCCACCCGCCGCCGTTCACCGACGAGTGTGACCCGACTCAGTGCCGTACGACGAAGGGATCCCGCTGCTCTCACGCGCTCGAACCTATCATCGGGGTCCGACAGCCACCGGAGACGAAAGAGAGGACGGAGCAGAGGACGGAACCAGGGAGGAAACAGGGGAGGAAACAGGAGACGAACGGGGCTGCGGATACCCCGGCTGCACAGCGGGCGGCACGGGCGTCCCGTACGGGCTCTTCCCCATGATCCGGTGCGAAATAAAGGACCAACCGACACAACCGGCGCACAGCACAGCCGCGATGACAATTCCGGCAAATGCCTTGCCGAGCCGCTCGTCGAGCGTGCGCCGTCCCCGCTGAGCCCCGAAGAGCAGGGCATCCCGCAGCCGCCGTCGGCGGACGGAGACGGATTCCAGCAGTTGACTGTCGTAGTCCTGGGCTGACATGGGCGTGAAAAGTCCCGGGTCGGGTCGGCGTCAAGGTCGGGCTTCGCATCGTAAAGGACAGCGCCCCCGGCCCACAGCCGACCGAGCCTATGCGCGACAGCCCGGCCGGGCTCCTCGCGTGAAGGCTCGACCAGGCCGGTCGAGGCCAGGGAGGGGCCTCACTCGCACGGGTGAGCTGCGGTCATACCACGCTCGGTGCGGCGGACACCGGGTCATGCTGGCCTTCGCCTGGGAGGAGAGGCACGATGACGGTTATGGCTGAGCGCACGTCCCACATGTCGGTGGAGGAATTCGAGCAGATCGCATCCGCCGCGCCCGAGACCGTCACGTTGGAGTTCGTCAACGGACGGATCGAGGAGAAGCGCGTGGCTGACGGGGATCACGAAACGATCGTCATGTGGCTGCTCAGGCAGTGCATGCAAGCCCGCCCGGACCTGGACCTCCACCCGACCCAGGGTCTGAAGGTCGGCGCATACCGTAACGGCCGGGCCCGCCCGGATGGTTCGCTCGCCCCCGTCGCACACTTCGCCGGGCAGGGCGAATGGGCCGCCCCTGATGGTGTACTGATGGCCGTCGAGATCACGTCGTACGACAGCGACACCAATCGCCGCGACCGGCAGGAGAAGCCGACCGCCTACGCGGCTGTGGGCATCCCTGTCTACCTCCTGGTCGACCGAAGCCTCGGCACCGTGGTCGTCCATACCAACCCCGACCGCGAACGCGCCTGTTACCTCGACACCCACAAGGCACCCTTCGGCGAACGCGTGGCCCTGCCCGATCCGGTCGGCATCGTCCTCGACACGGACGCCTTGAAGAACTACGCCCGCTGAACCCGGCGGCCCCCGGGCCGCACCGTGAGCGTCTCGGAACCGCCCGTCCGTACAGTCCCGTTGCGTCAGAACCGCCCGTACCGCATCGGGAAGTAGTCCTCAAGGACTCCCTCCCGGTGGACGTCGAGCGTCGCGCAGTGCAGCCCGCCGCCGAAGGCCGCCACGTCCCAGAACGGCACAGGGACGACCTCGAAGCCCAGTTTCCCCAACTGCTCGATCTGCGCCGTCTCACTGGCCTCCACGCACACCGTCCCGGGATCGAGCACCAGCACGTTCATGGACAGCCAGCGGCTGCACGCCGACAGCGGCGGCGGACCGGCGCGCTGCGGCGTCGCGGCCCGGACGATTTCCCAGTCGTTCACCTTCAGGTACTGCACGAGCTCGTCCTCGGCGGGGCGCTCGGCGCAGTGCAGTACGAGGCCGGGCCGCAGGGGCACCCAGGTGGCGTCGATGTGCATCGGATGCGGATTGCCGAACGTCACCAAGTGCACGCGATGGCCGGGGAAGTGCTGCCGCAGCCAGCGGCCGCCCGCCCGGTTCGTGGCCAGTGACAGCTGGACGAACAGGTCCTTCCCGCACCGCGCGACATCAGCGGCGTCGAACAGCGGCTCGGCCTCGCTCAGCACCAGTTCCCCACGCCGTACGAGCGCGACCTGCTCCGCCTCCGACAGCGCCTCGTACGCCTCCCAGAACCCCTCCCGGTAGGACGCCCGGGTGAGCCGGGGCTTGGGGGCCGCCTCCCACCGCATCCCCGGGTCCTCCCGGAAATAGGACTCGATCAGCGGCCGGTACGCCAGGAATTCGAACCACCGGCTGCGGAAGGACATCGTGGCCTCCAGCAGCTCGTTCCCGACGGTCAGCAGGACGTCCCGCACCGGCATGGCCCCGAACATGCTCGCCTGCGACCACTCGGGCGTGGCGACGGCCCGGGCGAAGTCCAGCGTCTCCGGGCGGTCCACCCGGATGCCCCGCCCCTCCAGAATCCGGGCCAGGTTGTCCAACTGCTCATTGGCGGCGGCGACCATCTCCGGGGGAAGCGGCCCGTAACTCCCCCGCGGGAACCCGTACTCGGGCCAGTCCCGCACCACCGCCGGCTCCGGGGCCTGCACCATGGTCCCGTCGGCCCGCCCGACCACGACGTGCGTGAGCGGATCCCACTCGTTCCACGCATTCACCTTCACCACGGCCTCCGTCGCGCCGGTGCCCGCGCCGCCTCCGTCCGCGTGCGCGCTGGGGAGCCAAGTGTGGCCGTACCGGGGCCTGGGGGCCAGGTGCGGCACGCGGGGCCCGCAGGCGTCCTCCCGTGGGCGGGGTGCCTACCCGCCCACGGGAGGGGCCGTGTAGTCCCGCGACGCATACCGAATGACCCCGGGCATGACGACGCATTCCCATACGACATGGAAGCGTTCTGGACACCGAATCAGGCCTGCCCGGGGAAGAGACCGCCCTGCGGCGGGCTCCCCCACGGTTACGGGCGCCTCACCCGTTACCAGGAGAACCGGAAGCGGAAGATGGACGCCAAACTCGCCGAAGTCCGCAGGGGCCTGGCCGGCGAAGGACGTCTTCCGCGACGAACGGCGCATCTTCCACGACCTCGTACGCGACCAGCAGGGCTGACCGGCCGGGGAATCCGGAGCGGCGGAACGCGAGGGCGGCGCCCGGGAATTCTCCGGGCGCCGCCCTCGCCGTCGTACCAGCGCCCGAAGAAACGGTACTGAGGTCCACCTGAGTAGGCACCCGGGTCCACAGACCGTTACCTGAAAAGGTGCTGGAATCGTCACCAGGCGGTTTTCACCGGAAAAGACGGAGCGATACGCGTCCCAGGGCCACCGGGAATCCCTGCCGCACACAAGCAACTTGCACACCTCGCCACCGCGAGGACGGGAAGGGAAACTTCCAAGTGACAGCTGAAAATTCGAGGCGGCGGCGCCACGCCCGTCCGGCCACCAGCAAAAGGACCGCTCTCATCGCGGCGACGGCCCTGGCGGCCGTGATGGGCACGACGGCGGCCACTGCGACGGAGGCTATGGCCGCGCCTGCCGCGTCCGGTCAGGACACCGGCGCCTCGTCGTCCAGGACCGACGCCGACAACACGTTCGAGAAGCATTCTTTCCAGGCGTCCGCTGAACCTTCGCCGACCGTGGAACAGAAGCGCCTGAAGTCCGTGCTGAAGCTGAACGATGCACAGAGCACCGGGCTGCACCTGCGCTCGAACATGCGCACGGCCGTCGAGGTCGCCGACACCCCGGACAGCCGGGCCGGGAAAATGAAGCTGCGCATCGGCGTCCCGGGCAGTCAAAACCAGCAGGTCATCACCCTCAAGCCGGGGATCCAAAGCTTCATCGTCCGGGGCGGCGGCATGGTCTACGTGTCCGTCGAGGGGGACTCCTCCTCCGGCAACACCGACGTGCAGTTCATGGGCCGCGCATTCACGAAGGCCCCCCGCTTCGTCCTCGGCGAGACGCGCGTCGACGAATTCCGCAAAATGCTCGACGAGCGCACCGACATCCCGTGGGTCGAGTACGTCAGCGGTCGCACGATCCTCACGGTGGACCGGGCCACGGCGCTGAAGTTCCGCGACCAGAACCCGAATTGGCTGATGGAGTCCTACGACAGGCTCGTCGGTGTACAGGACTCCGTCAACAACGTCGGGGAGGGCTCCGGGCAGATCGCCCCCAGCCCGCTGGTCCAGCACATCGTCCTGGACGGCCAGAAGAAGAAGGGCGTGGCCCAGGTCGCTGACGGCTACGCGGCCTTCGACGCGGCCTACGCCGACATTCTTCTCACCCCGAACAAGTTGACCCCGAGCGGCATTGGCCTTGATCCGCGGGACGACAGGGCCTGGGAGGTCTGGCGGGAGCTGGGCCGCCACCGGCAGCTCGCACCCGTCAGCGGCGACGGCCTGGGCGAGGCGATGTCGACCCTCTATGCCACCGCCGCCGAGCGGGCTTTCGAGCACCCCTGGGCCGGCATCGGGCGGGAGCTCGACAGCAATCTGGCCAAGATGCTGAAGGCAAACCCCTCGTCGCCCGACGTGCAGCGGGCCGTCATGCTCGACCAGCTCGTGCTCGCCTACGGCGAGGACTTCTGGCCCAAGGTCAACAAGCTGCTCATCGAAGACAAGCCCAGGGCCCAGCGCACTGCCCAGGACTACCTCATCGCGACGGCCAGCCTCTTCGCGAAGGAGGACCTGCGGGACTTCTTCGCGAAGTACGGCCTGATCGCAGGCGACTTCGCCAACAAGAGCGTGGACTCTCTGGGTCTTCCCAAGCCCAAGACCGATCCGTCCACTCTCGGGAACGGCCGGCCCCAGCAGTCCGCCACGGTCGCCCCCCTCTCCAACGGCACCGTCACGAACGTCAACAGCAAGCTGTGCCTGGAGGTGGATAACTCCTCCAAGAGCGACGGTGCCAGGGTCCAGCAGTGGGACTGCAAAGGGCAGCGCGGCGCCAACTGGTCCACCCAGGACGCGGGCGACGGCTACGTCCACATCGTCAACAAGAACAGCGGAAAGGTCCTGGAGATAGAGAACTCCTCCAGGTCCAACGGCGCCAGGGCCCAGCAGTGGGCCAACAGGGGCCAGAACGGCGCCAAGTGGCGCATCACCAGCAGCGCCCGCGGTCTGCTGCTCCAGAACAAGGCCAGCGGCAAGATCCTGGAGATCGACAACTCGTCCAGGGCCAACGGCGCCACGGCTCAGCAGTGGGACGACAAGGGCCAGCGCGGCGGCTACTGGCAGAAGTAGTAGCGACGCGTCGCTCGGTCCCCGAGTGAGACCCGCGTCCGGGCTTTCCCGGGTGGACCCGGACCGGACCCGCTGCCCCGGACGGCACCCCTGCCGCCGGGGCAGCGGCGCGCCCTGCCACGGCCACACCGTCAACGGTGCGGAGGTTGGTTCCCCGCACGTACAACCATGGTCCACGCAAGCAACGACCAAAGTCCCATGCCCTTTCAACCAAGTATGCGCTGAAATCGCATCGAGGCCGTTTTCGCCGGAATTGACGGAGTAGTTCGCTCTTCAGGGCCACCGGAGAACGCTGCCACGACACGAGACGCGCAGGCCCTCGCCACGACGAGGGCAGAGAAAGGGAAACTCCACGTGCCGTATACCGACTCGCCCCGGCTCCGGAGCCGTTCGAGCGTCAGCAGCAGAAGGACCGCGTTCATCGCCACGGCGGTCCCGGGCGTCCTGTCCCTGGCCGTCACCCTCACAGCGATCGCACCGGCGAACGCGGCCCCCTCGGATTCCCGCGGCCGCGCCGGGGAATCCGTCGAACAGCTCGCGCTCACGGACGCTGCGGGCAAACCGACCGACAAGGTGGCTCCGCAGGAGAAGACCGCTCGGGACGAACAGACGCTCTCGACCGGACCGTTGACGGGCAAGGACTTCTCCACGATCGGGCTGAGCTGGAAGAAGGACTCGCCCGTCGCCCCGGGTACCTCGGCCACCGCGCGGTTCCACAAGGACGGCGGCTGGAGCGACTGGCGCCGGATACCCCTGGAACTGGACGAGGCGGTGAACAGCGAGGCCGAGCGGGCGGGGTCCCCCGCCTACTTCTCCGGTGACGCGGACGGCGTGGAACTCAAGGTCACCACTCCGCACGGCGCCCTGCCGCAGGACCTCCGGCTCGCCATGGTGGATCCCGGGGAGACCGCCCCGGTCAAGAAGCGCCAGCGGCGGGCGGCAGAGGCAGAGCCCGCGCAGCAGCCGACCGTCAGGTCGCGTGCCGACTGGGGTGCGGACGAGAGTCTGGCCGACCCGGGCTACAAGACGCAGCAGACGATCAAGGCGGCCATGGTCCACCACACGGTGACCAACAACGACTACGCGCCCGAGGACGTCCCGAAGATCATCAATGGGATCTACGTCCACCACATCACGCAACTGAAGTACGGCGACTTCCCCTACAACTTCGTCGTCGACCGGTTCGGCGGCATCTGGGAGGGCCGCAAGGGCTCCGTGAAGATGCGGCCGGGCACCGACATCCCCGGAATCGTGGGCGGCCACGCCCAGGGCTTCAACACCGACACCTTCGGTGTGGCCGCCCTCGGCAACTTCGAACCCAACAACAGCGAGGCCGGCAAGAACACCGGCCCCGACCCGCGACCGACCGAGGAGATGCGCGACAGCCTGGCCGGGCTCCTCGCGTGGAAGCTCGGCCAGTACGGCCTCGACCCGAAGGGCAAAGTGGACCTCACCTCCCGGGGCGGCGGGGGAACCAACCCCCACGCACAGGGCAAGGTCCTCAACGTGGACGTCATCACCAGCCACAGGGACGTCAACGCCACGGCGTGCCCGGGCCGGAAGATGTACGACCTCCTGCCGGATCTGCGCGAGAAGGTCGCACAGCGAATCAGCTCCGACACACAGCAACCCGGCTTCAACGGCGTCATCAAGAACGCCAACAGCGGCCTTTGCCTGGAGGTGGAGAACTCCTCCAGGAACGACGGGGCCCAGGTCCAGCAGTGGGAGTGCAGGGGCCAGCGCGGCACCGAGTGGTCCATCCAGGACGCGGGCGACGGCTACGTCCACATCATCAACAAGAACAGCGGAAAAGCCCTGGAGATAGAGAACTCCTCGAAGAACGACGGCGCCCGGGCCCAGCAGTGGGCCAACAGGGGCCAGAACGGCGCCAAGTGGCGCATCAACGACACCAGCCGCGGCCTTCTGCTCCAGAACAAGGCCAGCGGCAAGATCCTGGAGATCGACAACTCCTCCAAGGCCAACGGCGCCAAGGCCCAGCAGTGGACCGGCAAGGGCCAGCCCGGCGGCTACTGGCGGAAGTGACGCGTAGCCCGGTCCCCGGGTTAATCCCGCGGTCCGGGCTCTCCCGGGCGGACCCGGACAGGACCGGACCCGCTGCCCCTGCCGGCACCCCTGCCGCCGGGGCAGCGGCACGCCCTGCCGCGACCACACCGTCAACGTTGCCGGAACCGCGACTGCACCACCACGCTCCCGCTCCGCGCCGCGCCACGAAGCTCGGCGACCCGCGCCTCCACCTTCGCCTTCCGCTCGGCCTCAGCGGCCGCCTCGCCGGGATCGGCCGACGGACCCGCCATTTCGTCCCGGCACGTACGGCACAGCCCGCCCGGCAGTGCTTCCGGCGGCCCGGGGCGCCCGCAGCGGGTGCACTCCACGAGTCGGCAGCGCACGGGCGATGTCACCGGTTCGGGTGAACGGGCGGGAGTGGGAGGCAACTTGGTGACCAGCCGGGTCCGCAGGAACCCCGCGGGCGAGTGCAGTTCCTTCGGCAATCCACCGGTCAGCACGGCGGTGAACTGCCGCTCGCTGACGTCCCGGACGAACCACTCCTGCGCCAGTGACTCCAGTTGCGCGCAGTCGGCGGCAGAGAGGGTCATGCGGGGGTCGGCGAGGCCGAGTGCGGCGAGGGCGCTGTAGGCGCGGGAGGGACGCTTGGGGGCGGGGGTGGGCCGCCCGTACGGGTGAACTCGCGGCTCCGGCATGGGCTCCGCCTCCCTGGGTACATCCACGGTTTCCCGGACCTCCTCCGGCAACACGACCGGCACCTCCACCACCGCCTCGGCTGCCGCCACGTCCGCGCCCCCGTCGATGAACGCCTCCCACCACGCCTCGCTGTGCGGCACCCGGGACCAGTACGTCCGCGTCACCCACATCGTGCAGCCCTTGCCCAGCGTCTCCGTCTTGATGAACAAGTGGCCTTCGCCCTTGAGGTAGTTGAGGGCGGTCCCGACGGCCTGCTGCCCGTACGTGGTCGTCTTCGCCAGCGTCTTGATGTCCATCGCGGCGCCCTCGGGGAGCCGCTCGATGAAGTGGGCGATGTACGCCTCGCGCGCGGGCAGGTGCGCGTACGTGTCCGGGGCGAGCGGAGGCTGACAGGGAACCGGCTTCTTGCCGAAGCCTGCGGGGGCCATGGGAACAGCGCTAAGCTGGGCAGCAACCATCGGATCGTCCTTACCGATCTGGAAGGTCAGAGCCCCGCACCGGTGTCGGCACACCAGCGGGGCTCGCTTCATTGATGGGCACGTTACACGGCACGCACGACCGGTCACGCGGCATTGGCAGAACTCAACTCGCATGTGCTATACGCGCGTTGCGCGCGCCCGCACACACGCGGGGGGTGGGAGGGCGGGGATATATCTACCTCCCATTCCTTGAAAAGAGCGCTCGGCCCCCGACCCCCGAACCCCAAGACCCGGGCGCCGGTCGTATCCGCGCAGGAAACGGCACCTCTTGCAGAGGGCGAGCCACTCCCCCACTCCGGAACCCGAGCGCCGGGGATAACGTGCCCGTATGGGGAGCGTGTGCGGACGGCCGCCTACTCACCCAGCGCCTCACGCACCCTCGATCGGACCTCTTCGCCCCCGGCAGCCACCAAGTACGCGGCGAACCGCTGCCCCTCAACCCCCTTCGCACGGTGGACTACAGCCACCGCGTGCAGGAGCGCCCGCCGCGACGGCGCCACATTCAGCACGCTCTCCGCCAGCCCGGCCCCCAACCGGCCGTCGGCCATCGCCACCGCCGTGGCCAAGTCGACCAGTTGTGTCGGCAGGTCGAACAAATGCCGCTCCCCCGCCTCCAGCGACCGCACGCCCCGTTCGACGACTTCCCTGATGTCGTCGATCAGCTCCACCAGCACCGCACAGTCGAAGAGTTCACCGAGCTTGCCCTCGAAATACTCGGTATCAGCGATTCGCACCAGCGCGCGCAGCGCCTCCGTCCGCAGAGGCAGTGTGCCCTTCTCCTCCGCGAGGTCCTTGTCCGACGCCGCCTCGGCAAGCTGTGTAAACGTGCTGTCCACGGAGAACTTCCGGTCGATCAAGGTCTCGTACCACGGTGACCGCTTCGGATCCGCCGCCGCCCGGATCACGGCCTCGTAGCCGGCCTGCTCGCCCCACGTGGTCAAGGCGAGGCAGGCCAGGAAACGCTCGCTCTCGGGGACGGCCGGGTCATTCATCAACGCGGTCAGGCCGGGCACCCGGTCCCGGTGGGCGGGGTCGTCGAATGCGCCGAAGATGACGTCATCGACGTCGTCCGTCGGCTCACCGTCGAAATCCGTGCCGAGCAGTTCACAGAACCGGGTCATGGTGGGTCCCTTTTTCAGAGAGGTCCGGCCGCTCGCAGGAGGCGGGGAGGAAGGTAGGGGGAAGCGACCCGGATATTCCAGCCCCGGCGGCGGGCATGGCAGGCCAGGGCCAGGATGTCGAGGTTGATCGCGGCCGCAGGCTCGGTGGCACGGTCGGCGACCTGGTGGTGGTCGCGGTGGGCTTCGAGGGCGTCGATGAGGGCAAGGTTGAAGCTCTCCTCGTCCCCTTCGACCAGTTGGGAGAGGAGGACGGCCGGCGCCGGGACGAAAACCCGACTCTTGGCCTTCTCGCTCTCGTTCAGGGCCCGGTCCGTGGCGGGTTCGGGCTCCGCACCTCGCAAGTAGTCGTGGAGGGCCCGGCGATACCAAGCGTAGGCTGACTGGTCCTTCTCCAGCAGGGCGGAGCCGGTGAGGACGAGCGCGGCAATGTCCTCGCGGCGTCCGGTGATCAGGGCGAAATTCAGGGCGGCGTTCCAGGTGCCGGGAGCGACGTCGTGTCTGTCGGCGGCGGCGGCGCGATAGACGAGCGTACTGCCGTTGATCTCCACCTCGACGTCCGTTCCCGGCTCGGCGACGACGGTACGGAAGAAGGCTGCGCCCAACTGCGATGCGAGCCGCAGGTTTTCGACCTCAAGGTCCGTGACATCGGCGGACAGTGACGCCCGCCACTTGAAGAGCATCCCCTGGTCCTCCATGGCGCGTGCCAGTCGCCAGGTCGGGAGCGGCTCTCCCGCCACTGGAGTACATGCCTCTCTGATGAACTCCTCGAAGAGGGCCTCGGATTCCGGGTGGATGGGCTGCGGGTTGTCGGGACGTTCGACGACCACGGGCCCGGCGGCCAACTCGGCAACCGCGTCCGGGCGCCTGCTGCGGCCGTACGCCTGAACGCGTGGCCCCGCAGCCTCGAATCCGGTGACCACCGCGCGTGGGAGATAAGCGGTGTCGACGGGGAGCCGCCAGCCTTCGCGGCGATAGGCCAGAGCGGCGAGAGCCACGGGGAGGAGCGGAAGCAGGGTGCGGGGCTTGGCCCCGGGGCCGTGTTCGGTGCTGTACGCGAGGAGCAGTCCGGTCAGCTCTCGGCAGAAGGCGTCCCGCTCACCGGCGGCCAAGGCGCGCAGGGCACGGAGCACGACGCTGTCCGGGGCATCGAGAAGATCCTGGCCGGTCTCGCTGTCCAGGGCCCGGACGCGGGCAAGTGCGGCATCGATCGCGGTGAGTACCTCCGTCTTGGACGGCGGGTAGTCCGCGTCGTCGTCGCCCGTGTCCCCGACGACGTAGGCCATCAGCCCGTTGATGAGCTCGGCGGCAGGACGTCCAGCCGCATCCTTCTGAACTTCCTTACGAGCGAAGTGGAATGCCTCTCCGTGCCACGCGGCCTTGTCGGCGAGGATCGCCAGGCAGAAGGCGTCGAGCCACTCGCGCGCGGAGACGGTTTCCGACTGGCCCTCGGATTCGGGCTCGTAGTACATCCCGAAGTTCACGTAGCTGAGAAAGACGTGGAAGCGGTCCCACGGGTAGTAGGCGGCATACGCGACGGCGCCGGCGGCGGCCTCGGCGGCGTCGTTGAGGGCCGCCTTGGCCTCCGGGGTGTCGAGGTCGGGAGTCCCGACGGACAGCGCGCCCAGATAGTCGAGGAACTCCTCGGCGATCAGCCACCATTCGTACGTGGTGATCGGGCCGGCCTTCGCCATGGAGTGGGTCCGGGAGCCGATCCTGTTGACGAAGTCCTCCCGAGCCGCCGAAACCACGGCCTCGTCCACCTGGTGTCGCTCTATTCGCACCGTTCCACTCCCTGCACGTACGTCCCCGGCCAGCCTAACGCCAGGTGAAACAGCCCTGGTTACCGGCGGTCCAGGGTCACCCACCACTCCGATGCCAGCACTTCGTCACGCGCCCGTTCTCATCCCACTCATCCACTTCGAGCACCCCCGACGGCGTGCCGCTGAAGACCTTCCTCGACGCCAACACCCCATTGGCATGCCACTCCTTCCACTCGCCGACCGGAAAGCCCATGCGCACGAACCCCTCCGATTCGAGGGTCCCGTTCACGTGCCACGCCCGGCTAAGGCCGTTCAGCACACCGTCGGTGTAGTGGTCCAGACTCACGAGCTGGTCACCGATGTATTCCGTCACCTCACCGGTGAAGAGCTCCCCTCGATACAGCAGGAAGTAGCCGTATTCCACATCCGGGGCGTCCAGGTCGACCCGCTTCATGCCCCAACACCTCCGCAACAGTCCCTTCTTGCCGTTGCCGACTGCCCCTGAGCTCAGGTGTCGTACTCGCCGATCCACGACCGCGTCAGCAGATGCCCGGGCAGGTACTCGGACTCGACCTCGATCGGCATACCGGCGTCATGGGCCATGCACGCGATGGCAAGCGGGCCGAGAGCGACCAGTCCTTCGCCGCTCAGAGAGCGTGCCTCGTTGGCGGTCCAGTACTCCTTGTGCCAGGTGAGGGCGTCGACCAGCGCAGCGTTGAACTGTTCCGTCTCCCGGCGCAGGTAGCGGTGGAAGAGTTCGAGAGGCGGGTACAGGATCTTCAGCATCAGCTCTTTGCTCGCGACCCGCACGGCCTCGGGGTCGGTGCCGTTGACCGCGGCGACCAGGTGGCCCCACGTCTCCTGCCGGCCGAACCAGGAATTCTGCAGGGCCTCTACCCAGGCGTAGATGTACTCGTCGAACTCGGCGCCGGATGCGCGCAGGAACGAGACGGGTACCTGAGCCAGCCGTTCAAGTCGCTCGTTCTCCCGGCAGATCGCCGCCAAGTAGAAGGAGTTGAGCCACTCCCCCGCGTGCAGGTACTCCTGAGGCCCGGTCGCGGGAAGGTTCTTCACCTCACCCATGCTCCCGATACGGCAGGAAACAGGTCCTTCGGCCGCCGTGCCCGAGATGAACAGGGCAGAACCGACCTGCATGGCCGTAACCCACGCTTCCCAAGTCGTGAGCTCCGCTGCCTCGGGGTCTGTCAGGCAGGACCACTTTGCGGTTGTCAGTGCGTAGCCAAGCGCATCAAAACGGTCGAACTCGGAGGTCTCGATCTCGTCCAGCACCTCCTTGGTGCTCTTGACGATGGGCGCCATGGCTTCCGCCTCGTTGTCCGTGCGGAAGCCATGCCGGTGAATGCGCGTGCCCACTGCTCTCCCTCCTGGCCAGTGCAGTCATCGGTAACTCTCCGAGAGGCCACGTAAAGAGCCTTTAGCTTGTCACCTGGGCCATGCGTCCTCGGTGGACGGGTAGGGCCGTCACCCGATGAACTGGATTCCCAGAGCCTCGATGAGCGCCGAGCAAGCACTGCACGGGCGAGTGGGCTTCCCGTGATCGGCGTCCCCCTGGGGCCGGATCATGCGCGACGTCATCGCGGCGCCGGCGAAGTGCGGAGCCGCCTCCGCGATACTGACCGGCGGCTCACCACTGCGCTCGGAGTCCAGGCGCCACAACTGGTCCGAAATCAGGACCGCTTCGGCACAGCGACCGGTGAAGCGGCCGCGCTGGTCCTCCGGCAGCTCTTCGACAAAGCGCCAGACGGCGGGATGGAGATTGGGGTGCCCCTCCCCGACTAGTGTCTCGTGATCCTGTTCGTATCACTTTGAGTTGTTTGCAAGGAGTTTCTTGACGTTGGTCTGGATGAGGCGGACCTTCGCCAGGATCTCTTCGGCGGTTGTGGTCCAAGTGAACGGTTTGGCCTCGGAGTTCCAGGTGTCGATGTAGTTGCGGATCTGTGTGATCAGGACGTTGACGCTGGCGAAGGTGCCACGACGGATCGACTGACGAGTCAGGATTCCGAACCAGGTCTCGACCTGGTTGATCCAGGAAGACCCGACGGGAGTGAAATGGAAGTGGACGTGCGGGTGACCGGCCAGCCATGCCTTCACCTCTGGCGTGGTGTGGGTGGAGAGGTTGTCCAGAACGACATGTATCTCCTTCCCGGTATGCGGCTTCACGGCCTTCTTCA